>NZ_JBFSUD010000008.1:0-107017 GCF_041467175.1 Vibrio sp. 10N.247.310.24 | reverse complement strand
GAAATACGCGAAACGGGGTTGTTCTATCTTTAAATTTAATTACGCAACAAAGCCAGTGGATAAAGCTAGTTTTAATCAGCGATGAAAGCCTTCGTGCATTGAGTGATTTATCTATACGGCGTTCTCTATCTGGAAGTGATTATTTTTCAAAATAGTTTGTCACGACTTCATTCTTAACGTCTTTCTGGCGATTCGAAACGGAAAATAGGCGTTTAAGATGAATATGACGGAAGAAATTCAGCTCCTCACATGGATGTAAGGAGCTGAAGATAGGGCAAAAATCTGAAGGTTAGGGCACTAAGCCCAAGATAGAAAGGCCAAAGTCTGGAGATTCGAGCTGGAATTTCTTGATGTGTTGCTCTATCAACCGCTTTTTAAGCAAACAAACTCAATCATGCCCCTCTATTAGTCCTCATAACTTAAATATTGAATACATAAGTCATGAAAAGCCTGCGCTTGTGGCGAGATCGTACGATCAGACAATCTGAAAATACCGATTTGACGCTGTAAAGGTGGGTCAATCAACGGAATCCACACCAAGCGGGTTTCATTGGTTGGAAAAGCCAGTTTAGGCAGCGTGGTCACGCCTATCCCAAGCTCTAACACCGAAAACAACGAAGTAATGTTCTCGACTGAATACAAAGCTTGTTCGCTGAGCATTCGTGCCGGAGTTGGGTCGAGTAGAGTACAAGTACCGTTGCGAATGAAGGGTTGTTTTAACAAAGTTTGCCATTCTATTCCCTCTCGTTGAGAGGCGATGGGGTTGTCTTTGAGGCAGACCACACCAATAGGGTCAGAGAGCAAAGGCGTGAAATCGATGCTCTCTTCTTCTAAATGGGAGCTATTTCCGAGGGCAACATCCACCTCTCCAGAGAGTAATCTCGCTTCCACACCTGCCGCATTATCGTCAATTAAGCTGACCTCAACATTGGGGTACTTTTCGCAAAAAGCCCCTAAAACACTAGGGATTAGTTTTGCGGCCACTGAAGGCACGCTCGCTATTCGAACTCGCCCTTGTTGGCCAGCTGCTGCAGCACGGAGGTCGTTATCTAATGCCTTGTAAACATTTAAGAATTGAATGATTTTCGGTAAACATATTTCGCCAAAAGGTGTCAGCGTCGATTTGTTGCCCGTTTCAAACAGTGGTTGGCCGAGAATTTTTTCTAGCTCTTTTATCGATGTTGAAAGTGCCGCTTGCGAGCGATTTGCTCGGTGAGATGCCGCTCTAAATCCGCCTTCTTCGACCACTAAAACAAAATGTTTTAACTGTTGTAGCTTAATACTCATGACAGGAATCCTTCTCTAGGCCTTGCTATACCTTACTTTTTTAAAGGTGATAGATTTTATTTATCAAATGCACAAAATTTACCGTTAGATTTATCAGCCGTCAAGGTGCAGTATTTAACCATCTTGAAACATAGTTGTTACAAAGTTGGATGGAATCGTGAACGCACAAACTAAAAAACACCCAGTAAAAACCGAGCTTTTCGCTTCAAAAGCACCACTAGAGTGGGCAATCGTTAATAACGGCACTCTATACACAGCGCAGATTCCAATTGATGAAACTGGCGCAGTAGTAGAAGGCGGTATCGAAGCGCAAACGCGTCAGACTTTTAACAACCTTGTTCATACGTTGGAGTGTGCAGGCGAATCTATGGATTCAGTGCTGCAAGTTCTGATTTACGTGACAGACCGTGAATATCTAAAAACGGTCAACAGCGTATACGGAGAATACTTCAATGCACCTTATCCAAACCGTGCTGCGGTCGTCGTTGCAGGGTTAGCAAGAGAAGAAATGTTGGTTGAGTTCGTGGTTTACGCATCAGCCTCTCAACCTGAATAAAGATACTGTGAACTGAGGCAATTTGCGGATTAAAGTTATTTGTTTGTAAAGAAATTAGTCTGTAAAGATCTTTATTGATACAAGCGTCTTGGTTCAGTTTTAGATACAAGATTTAAACGTTATTTCTTATATAAATTAACGTTTTATTCATTAATCAGATGGTTGCCAGGCTCAAACGCAACCTAACCGTTACAAGGACAGAATGATGACTCAATTACAGAATGTTCAAGCAGAAAACGCACTTTATATTGGCGGCGAATGGCAAGCGGGTGTAAGCACCGTTGCGAACATTAACCCATCAGATATTTCAGAAAACATCGGTAACTTCGCACAAGCAAGTGCTGACCAAGTTCAACAGGCGATTTCAGCGGCAAAGCACGCTCAACCAGAGTGGGAAAAAACGCCGATTGAACGTAAGCAAGCAGTACTTCAAGCAATCGGTGATGAGCTGATTGCACGTTGTGATGAGCTAGGTACGTTGCTTTCTCGTGAAGAAGGTAAGCCTTTTGCTGAAGGTCGTGGCGAAATTTACCGTGCAGGTCAGTTCTTCCAGTACTTTGCGGCAGAAGTACTTCGTCAAATTGGCGACAACGCAGAATCAGTACGCCCTGGCGTTTCGGTTGAAGTGACTCGTGAAGCGGTGGGCGTTATCGGCATCATCTCTCCTTGGAACTTCCCAACGGCAACAGCAGCTTGGAAAATCGCTCCAGCGCTTGCTTTCGGTAACAGCGTTATCTGGAAACCAGCAAACCTAACACCAGCAAGTGCGGTTGCACTAACTGAAATCATCCACCGTCAAGGCATGCCAGCAGGCACGTTCAACCTTGTTCTAGGTAGTGGTTCAAAAGTAGGTGATGCACTGATCAACTCTAAAGAAGTGAACGGTGTGAGCTTTACTGGTTCTGTTGATACAGGTCGTAAGGTTGCGGCGGCTACAGCACCAAACTTCGTTCGTTGCCAACTAGAAATGGGCAGCAAGAACGCACTTGTGGTTGCAGATGATGCTGATATCCAAACAGCCGTTGATGCAACGATTGCAGGTTCATTCTCTGGCGCAGGTCAAAAATGTACAGCATCTTCTCGTCTAGTGGTTATGGATGGCATTCACGACCAATACGTTGAAGCACTAATCAAACGTATGAGCGAGCTGAAAGTGGGTCACGCACTAGAAGACGGCGTGTTCATGGGCCCTGTTGTTGACGGAAACCAACTTGAAGCAAACCTAGGTTGGGTTGAAAAAGCACGTCAAAGCGGCGGTGAGCTAGCATTCGGTGGCGAACGCCTAAGCATGAAACACGAAGGTTTCTACATGTCTCCAACGCTGTTCTTGAACACTAAGAACGATTGGGAAGTGAACCAAGAAGAAGTGTTTGCACCAATGGCAAGCGTGATTCGTGTCGCTGACCTAGAAGAAGCGATTGCGACAACAAACGATACTCGCTTTGGTCTAACGGGCGGCATCATTACTCAAAGCCTACGTACTAGCGCAATGTTCAAGCAACAAGCGCAAACAGGTTGTGTGATGGTGAACCTACCAACAGCAGGCACCGATTACCACGTACCGTTTGGTGGTCGTAAAGAGTCGAGCTTCGGTCCTCGTGAGCAAGGTCAATACGCGAAAGAGTTCTACACCGTGGTGAAGACAGCTTACCAGCGTCCTTACTAAGCAGCTTTCTATATAAGAATTGGATAGCTGAAGATATTAAGTCTCTAGCTATCCAGCTATCGAATTGGCCTGATTCACAGAGTCAGGCCAACATCCAAACCCAATTACGCTCAATCAATGTAGATTTCAAAGACTGAGCACCCAGTAAGTGATTTAACCCATTTTTGAAAACATGTTATTTGAGCGTGTTTTCAAAACCGAGCTAGAACACTGAGCTTTCAATAGGAGTGGTTATGTACCAGCAACGGATTGTTATAGATGGATTGCAATACTGCAATTGGAACAGAGAATATTTCCAAACACTAAAGGCGAGCGGCATTACAGCAGTTCACGCTACCGCGGTTTACCACGAGACAGCTCGTGAAACCTTATCTCGCTTTGCTGAGTGGAACCTAAGATTCGAGCAAAATGCAGACATTATCATGCCGATTCATTCAATGGCTGATGTTGAAACTGCAAAAGCGACAGGCAAAGTCGGCATTTTTCTAGGTGCTCAAAACTGTTCGCCAATCGATGATGAGATTGGTCTTATCGAAGTGATGCGTCAGCAGGGTCTTTTGATCATGCAGCTTACTTACAACAACCAAAGCTTACTGGCGACAGGTTGTTATGAGCAGAACGACACAGGCATCACGCGCTTTGG
This sequence comes from Vibrio sp. 10N.247.310.24, assembly GCF_041467175.1. Lineage (NCBI taxonomy): Bacteria > Pseudomonadati > Pseudomonadota > Gammaproteobacteria > Vibrionales > Vibrionaceae > Vibrio > Vibrio sp. 10N.247.310.24. Next base: position 102,865 of record NZ_JBFSUD010000008.1, on the reverse strand, counting down.
TAAACAGGCTATCGAAGAGATGAACCGAGTGGGCATGATCATCGATATGTCACACAGCGCTGAACGCTCAACACTTGAAGCGATTGACCTGTCTTCTCGTCCTATTTGTATCAGCCACGCGAACCCTACGTTTGCTCATGATGCATTACGAAACAAATCAAACGATGTGATTAAAGCCCTAACCGCACGCGGTGGCTTAATCGGATTCAGCTTATACCCATTCCACCTACCAAACGGCAGCCAATGTACGTTGGAAGATTTCTGCCAAATGGTTGCAACGACTGCTGACATGGTTGGCGTAGAACACCTAGGTATTGGTAGTGACCTATGCTTAAACCAACCTCAAGCCGTTCTTGAATGGATGAGAAATGGTCGTTGGTCTAAAGCAATGGACTATGGCGAAGGCTCTGCAAACAACTCAGGTTGGCCAGATGCGCTGCCTTGGTTCTGTGGTAGTGCGGGTATGGAAAACATCTATAACGGATTGATGCGCCATGGTTTCAGCGAGTCTGAAGCTGGGGAAGTCTTGGGAGAAAACTGGTTTAACTTCTTGAAAGATGGCCTAGAGCCTCAAAGCAAGGGTTAAGTGTTTTTTCACTAGCAATCATCGAATTAGCAGCCTTCTAATAAACGTTCATTTAGACGTGCTGTTTTAACCAATTTCACTATTCAAAAGGAACAACGGTCTATTTCGCAACGCGGTAACCCAAACATGGATTAGCCTGCCCAACACAAAAAACAATAGGGCAGGTGTTAAATACACCTCTTGTAGTCATCATTAAAGTGACAGCTGCAAAGAAACCTCTGGAGTCAGAGTATGTCTGATTTAACCAATAGCGTGAAATCTTCAAACGTAAATGCGGGTCAAACAAACACAGCAAACAATAATACACAGTCTGAATCTACTTCAGACAAATTAGGACTAACCAACCCAGCACTATGGTACAGCGGCGGCTTTATTGCTCTGTTCGTAGCCCTTGCTTTGTTTGATGGCGAGCTGTTATCAAGCCTAGTAAACACGGGTTTTGCTTGGTCTGTAAAAGTGTTCGGCCCTTATTGGCAAATGCTTCTTCTTCTGACTTTTCTTATTGGTCTTGGCCTAGCGGCAGGGCGAACAGGCAAGGTTATCCTAGGTGGCATCGATAAGCCTGAGATGGATGGCTTTCGCTGGATGGCAATCATCTTCTGTACACTACTTGCGGGTGGCGGCGTATTTTGGGCGGCAGCAGAGCCTATCGCGCACTATGTGAGCCCACCTCCGTTGTATGGCGCACAAGAAAATGCACAACAAGGCGCGGTGAATGCTCTATCACAATCCTTCATGCACTGGGGTTTTCTTGCATGGGCAATCGTTGGTAGCTTAACGTCTATCGTGGTTATGCACCTTCACTACGACAAAGGCTTACCGCTTAAACCTCGTATTCTTCTTTACCCTGTATTAGGTGAAAGAGCGCTGAAAGGCCATACAGGCGCATTGATTGATGCATGTTGTATTGTTGCAGTAGCAGCGGGCACCATCGGTCCGATTGGCTTCTTAGGCTTACAAGTGAGCTACGCCCTGAACGAACTGTTTGGTATTCCAGATGGCTTCACGACACAGCTGATCATCATCTTGTTCGCTATCGTTCTTTACACATTGTCTGCATTAAGTGGTCTTAACCGCGGGATGCAAATGCTAAGCCGTTACAACGTAATTTTAGCAATGGCATTGATGGTCTACATTCTGATCTTCGGCCCAACAAACTTCATTTTCAATGGCTACATCCAAGGTGTAGGCAGCATGATAGATAACTTCATCCCAATGGCAACATACCGTGGTGACGAAGGTTGGTTGAGCTGGTGGACAGTATTCTTCTGGGGTTGGTTCTTAGGTTACGGCCCAATGATGGCAATCTTCATCGCACGTATTTCACGCGGCCGTAGTATTCGCCAGTTGGTATCAACCATCAGTCTTATTGCACCGTTCGTAACATGTTTCTGGTTCACCATTGTTGGCGGTTCTGGCCTTGCGTTTGAAATTGCAGACCCAGGCAGCGTAAGTAAAGCGTTCGAAGGCTTCAATTTACCTGGCGCGCTACTGGCAGTAACTCAGCAACTACCAATGCCAATGCTTATCTCTATTCTGTTCTTGATCTTGACGACGATCTTCATCGTAACGACAGGTGACTCAATGACTTACACCATCAGTGTGGTAGTCAGTGGTGAGACAGAGCCTAACGCAATTATTCGTACTTTCTGGGGTGTGATGATGGGGGTAACAGCATTGATTCTGATTTCCCTAGGTTCAGGCGGAATCTCTGCGCTGCAATCGTTCATTGTAATCACAGCGGTACCGGTGTCCATAATCTTACTGCCATCGCTTTGGAATGCGCCTCAAATCGCAATCAAGATGGCAAAAGAGCAAGGTTTTTAAAGAACAGGTTTTTTAAAGAGCAGATTTTTTAAAGAAAAGGGCTCTGTAAGACAAGAGCTCTGTAAAAAAGAAACTGATTGAATAAGAACAAATCAGCCTTCGAAAGAAGGCTGATGAAAAAATTCCGAAAGGAACAGCAAAACCGTACTGGTGAAGATACACCGGACGGCAAAGTATTTAGGTCAATCGATCTAGTCAGGACAAATAATAAGGGGCGAGCTCGCTTGCCCCACATAACGTGAAAGCTAACCAGCATACTGTAATAACGAATGCTTCAAATGACGGCAACGATCGGTTCTGAATGGCTAGCAAAATCCTATAACTATAAGGTGGTGAGCAAAATGGATGCACATCGTTCTACCTACACTGAATCAGCATTACGTGACGCAACGGTTGTCATGGCACCGGAAAGGCTAGGTGCGATGCACCAAACACGCATCAGCTTTGTGAGAACTCTGATTCGTAAAATGGCGCAGCAAGAGTGGAAAGTGACGAAACATGAGTGGCAATTAGACGCTCAAGGTTTTGGTCATGTTATCTATAAGCTAGCGACGCCAAACCATGTTTATCATTTGGTTGTTTTTTGCGATGAAATTGCAGATGACGAACGAAATGACCGTGTAATTGCTGAAAAGTGGGACGTAACGTTTGCGCTTGTTCTTGGTGATGTTGATGTCACCCTACTTGAAAGACTTCGTGCGAATGTACCGCTTCAAGAAGCCGGCCGTAATCCAAATAACGTACTTGTTTTAGCGCGTGCAAACAAAAGTGTACGTGTGTTTGAACACATCGTGAGTCACTTGGCGAAAGGTGTTCAACCAACGCCAAAAGAACTCGCTGAAGTAGGCTACATCCTACGAACCACTGCCGTTTATGGTAATGGCAAATTTGGCATTGCAGATTTTAAAATCTTAGAGAAAAATGAAGATTTTAATCAGTCATTCAGTGCGCAAATGTGTGCAGTTTATATGCTGCGTGAGTTCAGCCTAGATTGGGTTCATTACCTAGCCGAACAACAGGGCGGTGAACAAGCGATTACCTTGCATCGAGGATTACAACGTTACCTTGGTGTTGGTAATGCGACTGGTTTAGGTATGGCGCCATACCTGATTAACCACCCTAGTATTGTCGATCAGTGGATGACAACCCGTGAACATGCATTGGCGGACGTGTTGTCCAGTCAGACTGATACGGCGTTGATCGAGCCACTGCGTACCTTAGTTAAAAAAGCGATTTGTCATTTAGAACAAGTCGTTACCATCAATGAAACACAGCAAGAGCTCAACAAAGCTGCTGTTGATGACTTGAAGCACACAGAACAATCATTAGAAGCTTCTGTCAGCCTGTGCGATACATGGGCACAGTTAGTCGAACAATCTAAGCACATGAGTATGGAAGCCCAAGAAATCCTTATCTCATGCTTGATGGAATTGTACCCAGAATTAGTGGACGCCCATCAAGAGCAAATGAATTGCAGCGAAACACTGTCGCTTCCTAGCGGCAAAAAGATTCAAGACCTTCTGGTTGTACTAGAAGAGAAGTATCGCTGGGCGATCACGACCGACTTTACTAAAGCAGAAAACAACTACTGGTTCTGGTATCGCTCTCAAGACAAAGAAGAGCCAAGACTCGGTGTTCGAGGTGAAGAGCTAGGTGAAGAGCGTGAACTGCCGTTGGATATTGGCCGTCAAGCTTACCGTTTGTACCATGCTTTATTGCAATTCGCGCCTGAGCTTTCATTGGCTGAGTTCCTTGTTAAACAGCCGCAACACCGTGCAATTGCGCGCCGTGTGTGGACGCTGGGTAACAAAGCGATGGGCGACATTCAAATGAATGTGCTGCATCAAGATTCGCCACCAATGCACTTGCTGCGTTGTAAGCTAGCGATGTTTGGTGCGACTAAGTTTGATCCTCGCTCAGACCGTTGGGTTCGAGTCACGTTTTTCCAAGGCGCACCGCTGCTTGATGAGATTCATCAGGATGAATGGGTGTTCCCAGTCTTACCAAGTGAAGCACCAAGTGAAGCAGAGCTCGCTGACTCACAAAAAGCTACTACATATATCAACGCTCAACATGGAGGTAAATCGTTATGATCGTTTCTCACAATGAACTGGTAGCGGCCGTCAATAAAGCCTTTTTAGGTATGCGTCGTACATGTGGTGAAGCTGATGTGATAGCGAACATGGTGGCAGATTTACAAATGGTGGGCTTGGATGGTGTTCGTCATTTTAACAGTGCGAGCAACTTCATCGGGCTAGAAGACGACCGCCCTGTCGATATTCAAGTGCGCAGCGATAATACGGTTGAAGTCGACCTGCACAAGGCGAGTTTGGCGTGTCATCTTCCTGTGATTATGGATTACTCGATTGAAAAAATGGTTGGCAAGAAGACACTGAAAATTGAGCTAAATAACTGCCACAACCGTTGGTTGGCGTACAGCGAGCTTGTAAAGTTAGCTGCGAAAGGTATTGCGTGCATGGCACGTTGGGATAACGGTTCTAACCCGAAGAGTACTTTGTATGTTCTTAATCGTGGTTGCGTTGCTCCAGAACTGTTTTTATCAGATTTGCCACTGGCATCGTACGAACATATCCACAATATGACCATCGAACTTTCCGTCCAGGATTTCGATATCGAACGTTTGTCAGATGGCTACCAAACACACATTGAATCAGAAGCGCTTTTTAAAACTCAAGAGAAAGCGTGGAACGATGGCATTGAGGTTGATGATGGGGAGTGGGCGGCACTGAAAGAGACCGCTACCGCAATCCTAGTTCAGAGCAGCGAACGCTCGACTCAAGGTGCCGGTGAACTGACGGCTTCGTAGTTGCTAGATGTAATAGGTTCATTAGAACTAATAGGTTCGATAGATTAACAGCGAGTAAGCCAGTTAGTTTATCAACACAGATAAAACCAAAGAGCTTAACGTATCCTCACCTCGTTAAGCTCTTTTTATTTGCCTCCCGTTTTCATCATTTCTCTCAATAGACCGCCCCTTAAGCCTCCTGTTTTGAAACAAGTTGTTACGCGTATAAAGCTAATTGGGCGATTTAATGAAGCACCTTCACAATCATGTTAAACAAACGGTTTCATTTACAAGCTAGTATGCGTATCTTGCTAAGGAAGGTGCCAAAGGGCGCCGTTTTTATTCGTACCGATGACTTTAGAATCAGATAAAAAAGGAATGAAGCGTGCAAGCTAACTTTATTGATGGAACCACCCTGTATCGTCAGCACTCATTTGAGTTGCCACTCGATTACCAAGCAAAAGATGGACAACAGATCCAAGTCTTCGCACGTGAGCTGGTTGATCTCGCTAAAGATGCGCAAGAGCTGCCGTGGTTGATCTACTTTCAGGGCGGCCCAGGCTTTCCATCTCCACGAGTGAGCGGTCAATCAGGTTGGCTAAAGCGTGCATTACAAAACTATCGTGTTCTGCTTCTTGACCAACGTGGTACAGGCAACAGCACGGTGATCAGCCATGAAACGTTGGCCCATCTGTCTCCAGAACAACAAGTTGAGTACTTAACGCATTTCAGAGCGGATAACATCGTTCGTGACGCTGAAGCGATTCGTGAACAGTTTGGTATTAAGCAATGGTCGACGATTGGTCAAAGCTTTGGTGGCTTCTGTACACTGAGCTATTTGTCGCTGTTCCCACAGAGCTTGCAGCGTTGTTATGTGACTGGCGGCATTCCTTCTATTGAACGCGAAGCTGACGATGTTTATCGTGCGACTTACAAGCGTGTAGAAGACAAAAACAGAGCCTTCTTTGCTCAATTCCCACAAGCACAAGCGATGTGTCGCGAGATCTCTGATTACCTGCTTAACAATGATGTGAGACTGCCAAACGGTCAGGTGTTTACAGTTGAACAGTTCCAGCTAATAGGTATTAATCTTGGTGGCGGCGAAGCAAACCTTCCAATGTATTTCACACTGGAGAGTGCGTTTGTTGAAGTGAACGGAAGCAAGCAGTTGAGCTACAGCTTCTTAAATCAAATGCAGCAAGAGCAGGGCTACCTAACGAACCCAATCTACGCTATTTTGCATGAATCGATTTACTGCCAAGGTGCAGCGTCTAACTGGTCTGCACACCGAGTACGCGAGCAGTACCCACACTTTAACTATCAATCGGGTAGCGAGTTCTGGTTTACCGGAGAAATGGTGTACCCATGGATGTTCGACCAACTAGAAACGCTTAAGCCATTACGTGAAGCGGCAAATATGTTGGCCGAGAAGTCGGACTGGGGCGCTTTGTACAACGCAGAGCAGCTGAGTAAGAATACGGTTCCAATGGCATGCGCAGTTTACGCTGACGATATGTACGTAGAGCTGGATTACAGCCGCGAAACACTGGCGAACATTCCAAACTCAAAAGCGTGGATTACCAACGAGTATGAGCACAATGGTTTGAGAATGGATGGTGAACGAATTGTCGATAAGTTAATGACGATGGTTGATGCGTTAGAGAACCTGCCAAAATAGTCAAACTCTCTGCGTAGGTTATCTACGTTAGAAGCTATCGATGTTAGAAGCTCTCTACGTTAGAGACAAGATACGCTAGAAACAAGAAAACGCTGCATCCGTGCAGCGTTTTTTTATGTCATCAAACTCTGTTTTACTCAGTATCGTATTGATTACTAAAGCGAGTAAAACAGAGAGTTTAAGAACCGGGAGGGATAGTTCCTAAACTCATTATGGTTGGATGACGATATCTTGATTTTCAGTAGTCGATAAGCTGGCGCGGTTCTGTTCGATAAGTTGAGCCGCATAAGAGGGAGTCACAGCTTGAACTTCGCCCTTGGAACGAATAGTTAGTGCTTCCCACGCATGATCACGGTATTTGCCTGTTTGTGTATATTCAATAAGTACTCTCATGATTCTTCAATCCGATGTGTGGTTAACGTGCTACTAACATTAGCGCCATTGTTGAGGTTGCACACCTGTTAAAAATGGAACATAAGATTAACCAAATGAGAATGCGTGTAACTTGAAAAACAGACCTTATTGAACTGATCTTAACTAACAGTATTTATCGTACCTAACTGCATTCATCGTAACCAACGGTACTTATCGTAAATGGCATCCATAAAAAACGCTGCACAGTGGCAGCGTTAAAGTTGAGAGCGGTTGAAGATTACTTAGCTGTTTTCTAAGCCAACAATCTTGCGTGCAGACATCACTGCGCTATCCAAATCGGTCAATCTACCAGCACTTGCTGGACCAAGAACTGATGAATACAAAGCCAACTGCTTCTCAAATGATAAATCTAATTGGTTATATAGATTTTGGCGGATTTGAGCGTGTTGCTGTGGCTTTGCGCTCGACAGACCTTCCAATGTATCGTAGATGAGTGTAGTTGTATCCATAACTGTCCTTAGTACATCTTTAGAAAATTTTGCATATTATGCACTTGGTGTCATCTTTGTTCTGCGAGATTGATCGCATTATGTGCAGCTCTGCTTAATTGTGTAATCAGTTAGTTATAATTGTGTTGTGGTCTCAATCGTTGAGAGTGTCAGTTTGATAACAATTAAAAGGAGACACGCTGGTCTCCTTTTAATTGATTAAGCCGTGATAGAAGTAACGTATTGTGGCTGCTTACCGAGTAAATTGAATACGTACAGAACCTAGCGAATGTTAATGTTCTTATCTCGACTTTCGTACATTTCAGGTGTGGTGTGTAACCCTCCAGCGTAACCTGCAGCTTCAAGAGTTTCTCTTACCTCTCGAACGTGTTCTGCCGTTACTGGTTCCTCTCTATCTCCAAGGTGCAATCGCACGAAGGTGATCAACTCAGCTAACCTTTGATCCGACAGCACATCTTCAAAGCTTGCCATTGGCATGAAGTTTCTGTCTTTGTCGAGATAGGTGGGTTGTAGTCCACGGACGGTTACCGCGATGGTGTTGAATGGATCGCTGTGCATGATTATGCCGTTATTCAACAGAGTAGGGGCGATAGGGTCACGTCCCTTACCATCGTCACCATGACAGGCTCCACATGTCTGGCGATACGTGGTGTAAATGTCAGTCGCGTAAGAGTCTTCATCAAACCCTTTGGGCTGCAACGGAACGGCGTCACTGCTGATGGTGTTGTTGATGTCACCACTGAGTAGGTAATAGGACATCGACTCGATATCTTCACGCGTCATCAAGCTTAGGCTGTTTTTTACTACGTCTGCCATGCCCGCAAAAGCAGTCCCTTTGTCTGAGTGACCCGTGTGTAAGAAATCGGTCAGTGTCGCTTCATCCCAACCATCGACATACAGCTCGTTGGCCGTGATATCGGGCGCATTCCAACCGTCAATCAAGTTACCTTGGAAAATACGTTCGGGTATCAGAGCTTGAGCAATGTTTCGAGGGGTATGGCACTCAGAGCAGTGTCCAAGACCAGCCACCCAATATTTCCCTTGTTGCCATTTCTCAACGTTTTCGACTTCCGATTTAAGTTCTTCAGGCACTTGATAGTCAATCGGGTCGGTATCCATGAACACAATGTTCCACCCGAGCAGACCTAGACGTATATTCGAGGGAAACATCATGCTGTTGTCGTCATTGCGGCGAGGCACCGCGGTGATTGACTGCATGTATTCCCACAAGTCGAGCATGTCTTGGTCGGTGAGGTATTGATAAGAGGTGTAAGGCATTGCAGGGTACAGGTAACCATTCTTACCTTTGCCTGCAACTAACGCGGCTCGGAAATTATCAAAATCGTAAGTACCAATACCTTCCGTTGTATGGGGTGTAATATTGGTTGAATATACGGTGCCGAAAGGGGTCACAAACGGCAGGCCGCCAGCAAAAGGTTCGCCACCTTCGGCACTATGACACGCGACACAGTCACCGGCATAAGCGAGGTATTCACCACGTTCAACAGACTGAGCTTCTATGTTCGCGAGTCTTTGCTGCTGCTCTGAGCCCGCATGTCGAATGTAAGCACCCAGTGCGAGTATCTCGTTTTCCGTAAGCTGTTTATCAAATGCAGGCATCAGGTTGTTCAAGCCTTTGTTGATAGTGTGCTGAATTTCTTCAATACTGCCGCCATGCAGCCAAATATCGTCGGAAAGATCAGGGACGCCGATCGCCGGATTCGCGATAGAACCATCGGCGTGACAAGATGAACAATATTTTGCAAACAGCTCTTTGCCGACTTTAACTTTTACTTCTGGAACATCGGTATGGCGTTGATTGAGCGAAGCTAAGTAGTAAGAAACCTTAGCCACTTCATCGGGGCGCATTATCTCGCTCCAACCCGGCATCGCGCCATTTCGCCCTTTGGCGATCGAATGAATGATCGCTTCATCACTACCACCATATAGCCATTCTTGGTCAATAAGGTTAGGGAAGTGTTTCTGACCTTGAGCGTTGTCGCGGTGACAAGCCGCGCAGTGAGTTTGGAACAAGATTTGTCCGCTGTTTACTATTTCGGGTATGCCAGACAATCCTTCGAGGGTGGTTTCCGTTGTTTGAGAGAATTGCTCGTTTAACGTTGTGCTGGGTGAGCTGAGTTTGTCGTCACTTTGCTTCCAATCGACTAACCCTTCCCATTCGCCAAGCCCGGGGTAGAGCACCAAATAACCAGCAGACAAAAGAAATGCGACCGCATAGCTTACAAACAACAGCTTAGGTGGAGGCGCATCTTTCTCTTCAATACCATCAAAGGTGCCAATGGTGTGGTCGTGATCGGCCTTGTGATTGCTACGCCAGTATTTAACGACAACAGACACCATCAGAATAAAGAATATTAAGGTTAAGAGTACCGCCCATAGATTCCAGAATGTGCTCATTGTGATACCTCCTGTGACGTATCTTTACCCAGGCTTTGTAAATAGCGAATCAGCGCTTCACCTTTGGTTTTGCCTCTTACTTGCAATCTGGCATCACCAATTTCTTGATCGGTATAAGGCACACCTAAGGTACGTAAAACCTCCATTTTGGCGCTGATATCATCGCCAGTAAGCGTCTGCTCAAACAGCCACGGGTAAGAGGGCATGATCGATGTAGGAACGACTTTTCTAGGATCAGTTAGGTGAATAACATGCCACTGGTCAGAATACTTTCTACCTAAGTTAGTGAGGTCAGGGCCGGTACGTTTAGAACCCCACAAGTTAGGAAATTCGTAAATATCGTCGGCTTCTTTATTCGGGCGACCATTACGTTTCACTTCTGGCTCTAGAGGGCGAACCATTTGGGTGTGACACACATGGCAACCTTCACTGATGTAGATGTCTCGCCCTGCCAACTCAATCGGTGTGAGTGGCATTGCTAAACTGCCTTTGGCAATATCGTCTCCGCGGACAATGCTTGGCACTACCCAAACCAACAAAGAGAAGGAGGCAACGACAACGGTGGTCAAAATTAAAATGACGATTGAATGTGTAAAGTCTTTACTCATCATTTAAGCCCCCTCATTAACGGTATGTTTAGCGTCGTGTACTACTGGCATACGAACCGTTTTGTACAAGTTGAATGCCATTAAAAACAGTCCAAGTACAAACAGCGCGCCACCAAAGAAACGCATGAATAGCCAAGGTGCTTTAAAGTCCATAGCCTCAACAAAACTGTAAATCAGTTCGCCATTTTCATTTTGAGCGAGCCACATATAACCCTCACCGATGCCTGCGATCCAAAGTGCTATCGCATAGATGGCGACGCCAGCATGAGCGAGCCAAAAGTGCCACTTAATCAGTCGTCGTGACCAAAGATCGGTTTGGCCCCATAAGCGTGGAATGAAATAGTAAAAAACCGCTATCCCTGACATTCCAACCCATCCAAGAGCTGCGGAATGTACGTGACCGATGATCCATTCGGTGTTGTGTGCCACCATGTTGAACCAGCGAATAGCGAGTAGGGGACCTTCGAATGTCGCCAAGCAGTAGTAAAGAATTGCTGAGAAAAAGAATAAAAGAATGTAGTCGGACTTCAGCTTTTCTTTGTTTTGTAGAAGGGTCATTGCGCTATTGAACGCACCAGCCCAAGAAGGGAGCCACAGGATCAAAGACATTACGATGCCGATGTTCTGAATCCAGATAGGAACGGAAGAGTAAACCAAATGGTGCGTTCCGGCCCACGTGTAAAAGCCGACCAAGCCCCAAAAATGGATCACAGACAAACGGTACGAGTAGATAGGTCGATCCGCCGCTTTAGGTATGAAATAGTAGTTCATACCAATCACACCAGCGGTCAGCAAGAAGCCGACGGCATTATGTCCCCACCACCATTGAACAATCGCATCTTGAGCGCCTGCAAACACAGAGTAGGACTTCATCGCCAACACAGGCATCGCGAGGTTGTTCACGATGAAAATCATTGCAACGACGATGATGAAAGCAGCAAAGAACCAGTTAGCCACGAAGATATGGCTGACCTTTCGTTTAGCAAGGGTGCCAAAGAACAACACCGCATACAGCACCCAAACCAACACAATCATCAAGTCGATTGGCCACTCAAGCTCCGCATACTCTTTTGAGCTGGTGTGGCCTGCGGGTAAGGAAATGACCGCAAGCAATAGAATAAATTGCCATCCCCAAAATACCATCCATGAAAGGCTTTTATTGAACAACTCACAATGGCCTGTTCGCTGGGCAATGTACAAAGATGTCCCCATCAAGATGTTCACGACGAACCCGTAAATCACCCCAGATGTATGTAGCGGGCGCAGTCGACCAAACTGGAAATATTGAGAATCGAAGTTTAAGACTGGCCAATACAATTGCGCGGCGAGAATCACCCCGATGATCATACCTACGATTGCCCACACTAAAGACGCGATGATGAAGTACTTAACGACCTTAATGTTGTATTGCGGTGTCACTTGTTCCATAACAAGGCTCCTTGCCTAAAGCTTTTATTCGCTGACTGAATTTGATTCGTTGAGTGAGTTTGAATCGTTGCCGAGCATTGAATAGAAATAGGAAATATCGCGGATGTCTTGGTCTGAAAGTGTGTCGGCTTGTTGCTGCATGAGAATTGCCAAACCACTGGTTCTTTCCCTTGTCTGATAGTCTTTTAACGAGGAAATGAGATATCCCACCTTTTGACCGCGAAGGTTCGGGTAGGGGTCTTGCGTTGAGATGCCATCAACGCCATGGCAGGTCATGCACACCTTTGCTTTCTGCTTACCTAACTCGAATTGTTCTTGATTAACGTCAGCAGAAACAGGAAACATGACCAACGTCATTACTAGGGTTGAAAGTGTCGTCATGGGGTTAAATTTTTTTATATTCAAACTCATTCTCGATTCCCTTGATTATGAAATGAGTAAGCTTTTTAAGAGCGACACACGATACCTGCTGGTGGAATAGAAGTGACAGATATCAGAAAACTAGGCTCTCAAAGCTGCTTACGTTCGATTAAAGGTTATGCAGCAACAAGCATTCTTGCTACTTACTGACTCATATTTATTGTTAATTTTGATGGTCAGTACGTATTCAGTGGCTGGATTGGATTACTCATTGCCTTTAAAAAGCCGGGATTACTGGTATGAACGCTAATTAAAGTCTTATTTAGAGGAGGGAAGGTGTTGTTCGCATCGGGTTACAGGAATGAAACGTTATCTCAGAAAGAGTCGAACTGCATTATTGAGAAAATAGGCAATGTCTAAGCAAGTCAAATGACCAATATGAACTAGACTCAATTTAGTGACCTTTTTAGAATGGAGTTTAAAATGAGAGCTGCACTTCTGTTTATACTTTCACTTTGTTCATTTTCTATTTTTGCAGCATCCGAACTCACAATATTCGATCACCTAGGGCAAAAGCATCAATTCAGTCGAGAACAACTGCTATTGCTCCCTCAAAAAGAAATTACCACCTCATTACCTTGGCTGGATGGGGAAGTGGTTTATAGCGGTGTGGCCTTACAAACGGTGCTTGAAACAAAGGACTTACCCATGGCTTCGCAAGTGACCTTTGTTGCACTAAACGACTATAAAATAGCGGTGCCCAAAGAAGACTTTGACGATTACCAGTCGATCATTGCAATTAAACAAAATGGCCAATTTATGTCAGTCAGAGAAAAAGGGCCGTACTGGTTGATATATCCACTTTCTTCGACTCCAGATATAGATAATACAGACTTCCATGCCAAGATGATCTGGCAGATACGCGATATTCATTTGTAAGGACTTCGTATGAAAAAGCTGTTGTCATTGACTGCCATTAAAGTCGTCGTGTTATCTTTAGCGGCAGTGGTGCTCACCGTTAATATCTACAGTGTTACCCGCATTAACGATATTAATAAGAGTTTTTCTACACGACAAAATGAGGCAACGTGGTTCGTCTTTCAATTGGTGAAAGAATACGCTAATTTCTTGATGGTAAGCCGTTCTGAAACCATTGATTATGATGAGTTATGGTTAGCGTACGATATTACGTGGAGCCGTTTTGACATATTGATTAACAGCACTGAGTCTTCCAATTTCATCAAGTCAGCAAACTTTAAACCTTATTTTAGTGCGGAATTTGACAAATTTAAGAGCTTGGAATCCTCAATTAAACTGGTCAGTCAAGGGTTGTTGCCCAAGGAATCTCTGCAGAAAAAAGTCGATATTTGCTACCACACACTCGTCGATTTTATTAATGACAAGTTTCGATTACAAAGCCCTGTGATTGAAGAAAACACCTCAATGGTTGATAACTTGGTTACCGTTCATCGGATCAGTAGCGTTTTTCTTGTTGGCATCTTGTTATTGACTGGGATTATTTTTTATATGGATTTTTCTATTAAAAGAAAGCTCTACTCTACGGATTTTATTACAGGGTTTCGCAATCGAATTTCGTTGATGAAATTTGTTAAGAATAGCTACTCGAAGGACAAAAACTTTGATCTCTATTTTGTCCGAATCAGAAATCTTACCGAGATTAATCAAAAATATGGCCTTGAATATGGGGACCTTGTGGTGAGCTCGGCTGCTAAGTCTTTGACCACCAAGATCCCTGAAAGCACCATTTCATTCCGTAGCAGTGGAAGCCAGTTCTTATTCTTCATTCCTGATCATTTGTACGCGAGTGATGAAATTCAGGACAAGTTTAACGACGTCCTTAGTGATTACATCTCTGCAGGTAACTTAGAATTGATGATTGACGCCGTAGTGAGGCACAAGAAGAACATAAGCTCTAAAGACATGATGGAGCTGTTGACCTCGATGCAAGGCTAAGCATCTAAAAGGTTTGGTCGTGGTTATTAACTAGTCATGCTTTCAAGATACGACTACTGTTTCTGATTAAGTGCCACAATCCTTTCGTTAGAGCTTGGTTCTAAAAGGGCTTGCTGATCCAGAATAGTTTGCGGATTGTGGTCACGAACAAATTCAATGAACTCAATGTAAGTGAGTGGTTGGCTGAAAAAATAACCCTGTATTAAGTCGCAGTCGGCTTTTTTAAGGTGATGATATTGTTCGAGAGACTCGACACCTTCGCCAACAACGAAGGTGTCACAAGAGTGTCCTAAGTTAACCATGGATTCGACCATCTTTCGGTCAGCTTTGTCGTCGACGATATTATCGATAAAGCTTTTATCAATTTTAAGCTCATCGACAGGGTAGTGAAGAAGTTGGTTAAAAGCTGTATAGCCAGTACCGAAATCGTCAAGAGACACTTTTAAACCTAAGCTCCTGATACTTTCGATAGTCTGCACTGTAAGTTTACTGCTTTTAACGTAACTGGTTTCGGTAATTTCTATAATGATGTTGGCTGGTGGTACTTGATAACGCTCGATTACCTTTCGAATATTGTCTGCAAAGTTACGATTGTAAAGTTCCATTGCTGATATATTTATTGATAAGCTACCTGTGTACTTGTGAATTTCAGAGAGCTCTTTATAGCTTTTTATTGCGGTACTAATGACCCACATGTCGAGTTTGGATATCAAGTTACTTCTTTCGGCGACCGGAATAAACTCATCCGGGCCAGCCTTTATATCAAATAGAGCAGGGCAGCGAATCAGACATTCTGCTCCGTCAATCTGAAGTGTCTTAGCATTGAAAATAGGCATAAAGCGAAGTTCAAAGTTGTCGCTTTCACAACACTCCAATAGCCTTTTTTCGATAACGTCATGTCTTTCTAGTGAATGAAGTAGTTCTTCGCCGTAAACGATTCGGCTTTCTCCATCACTGTGCGCTTTGGCATTAATCAGCATCTCATCGATGCATCGGTGCCATATCTCCTCGAACTTAGGGGTATCGACGGGTAGTACACCTGTTGCAATTGAAAGCCTGAAACCATAGTAATCAAGGAAAGTCGTGCCTGTTAGGGTGTTGTTAATGTTCTCAATTTCTTCGTTTATTGATTGGTGCTCACCCATTTCCAATATGGCAATGAATTGGTTTCCTCCTAGCCTTGCAACTGAATAGTCGCTGCAACTGAAGCCGAAAGAGGATTGTTGATTCTGCAGGGTTTCTCTTAGTGTTTTGGCCAGACTAACGAGTACATTGTCACCTACTTTTGCACCATATAAGTCATTGATTTTACGGAAATCGATAATGTCCCAGCAAACCAGATAGCAATGAGGGCTTATCGAGCTTTTTAGACGCACATCGAGGTGTCGGATGAACGAGCGTCGGTTGGCTAATTTAGTTAATTGATCAAATTCAGCTTCGAACTTTAATTCCGTGAGTGAATCAATGTAAGCGTTCTTCAAACCATCAATTTCACTGTGCCCGGATGAACGCTTGAAATACCTCAGTTTAAGTCCGCCAATCGATATCTCGTGTAGTAGCTCTCTGAGTGGACGTACTAATTGGTAGCGCACCACCATGTGTACGATGAGCATAATAATGAATAGTGTCGTCAAACTGCCAAGTAAGGTCTGCTTAGCAATGATAGATTTTTCCTGATTGAATTTTTTTTCGCGAATATTAACTTGAGCGAGGAAGTGACGGCTGTTCATCTCAACTTTGATTCTGTCTTTGGTTTGTTCAAACGATTTGATAACAAACTGCGTATTCTCTATGTGTGCAGTATTCGATGATGGCTCAATCAGAAGCTGCATATTGTCATCATCGTTGTATTTTATTAGTAAGTTGGATAGTTGTTTTAATGGACCATCTGCAATTAGTATGTATCGATTTAGGCTGTCGTTTGCACGTTTGTCTTGTGGGAGCAAGTAAGGGTCGATTGCAATAACGTAAGCGTATCTAAGTTCACCACTCACAGAGATATATGAGAAGCCTTTATGAGACAGCTCGTTTTTATTGATTAACGAGGTATAGATATCGAAGATTTTTTCATAGATGTTATCGGGGATCTTTAACCCTTCGAAAGGGTCTGCTCGTAACGTAGATAGCGTTAACTGAAACTTAGGATCAACGATATAGATGTTACGTTGACCAAATTGATTAACGTGACTTTGGTTTAAGACACGAAGCACTCTTTTTTCCAGCAGGGACAAGGTTGTGTAGTCACTAGGGTTTTGAATATATCGCAAGAACTGTAGCGATGAACCTATATCTTTTACAAGCAAAGATAGACCAAGTTGCTCGTATTCAGCCGCCACGAGCGCGGTGTTCACATCAGATTGTACTTCGTCTAAGTACATGTGTTTCGCGTGGTTAGAGGCTAAGTGGTAAGTAACCATTCCGCCTATTGCAAATACGAACAATAAAGTAGGAATGAGCACAAAGTAGAGCTTCTTTAATACTGGCATTAATTATCTCAAACTGTCGACAATGCGGTTACGAATTTGAATGCTATTGGGTTCGAGTTGCTGATACAGATAGCTGCGTTCTAAAACCTCTTTGCTAGGGAAAAGCTCCGGATCATTTTGGTATTCTTGCGTTGTTAAGGCTTTTGCTTTTGAGCTTGGAGTTGCAAACCATGAATCCATTGCGTTTTGAGCGGCGATCTCGGGTTGCGACAAGAATGATAGAATCGTTGTTGCTTGTGCAGACAACTCTCCGTTATTAATCGCAGCAATGCACTCTAACCATAACGTTGTGCCTTCTTGAGGTACGATGTAAACCCAAGAGGCATCAGGCTCCAAATCATTGAGTACATAACTGTCACCAGAATAACCGTAGGCAAGGTCGATGTTAGCAAGACGTTCGGGTTGGCGAATATAGTCGATGACGTATTCGTTGCTTTCTAGGTGTGGCTTTTGAGCTTGCAGGGTTTTATAGGCAACGCGAAGTTCCTGCTCATTATTGGTGAATGGATCAAATTGATTTGCTAACAGTGCAGTACTCACCAAATCCGTAGGTTCGTAATACATACTTATGCGGCCACTGCTGTTCGTGTCTGGTTCGAGAATAGCGTTCCAAGAGGTGGGAGCGTTTAGTTTGTCACTGCGATATAAGATTCCCGCAGTCCCCCAAGCGTAG
This sequence comes from Vibrio sp. 10N.247.310.24, assembly GCF_041467175.1. Lineage (NCBI taxonomy): Bacteria > Pseudomonadati > Pseudomonadota > Gammaproteobacteria > Vibrionales > Vibrionaceae > Vibrio > Vibrio sp. 10N.247.310.24. The sequence continues at coordinate 85,137 of NZ_JBFSUD010000008.1, read as the reverse complement.
GGAATGCCATACTCGCCACATCCTTCAACCCACCGTGAATCTATGTTACCAGCAATGGATTGTTGTAACTCACTGAGATTATGAAACAGGTTCTGCTTGGCTAACGCATTGAGCTTTACACTTTCTATAATGACTAGCTCAAATGCGCCACGACGTTCGCTTAATAGCACTTCATCTCTGATCGACTCATCAGAAAAAAACTGCTGTTTCAAAGAAATGCCGTACGTGTCACTTAGTTGGGTCACGACACTATTGGATAGAAATTCATCCCAATTGTAGAGATAAATATCATTTTGTTGGCTAAACGCTGTGCCAGTTAAAAAGGATGATGACGCAAGAACTGAAACATAAAATGCTTTCACTGACGGATTCCTTTCCTACTTTGCTTAACTAAATCGTAGCCCAAATTTTGCGACATAGCTCAAATTTAGGTCTCTAATTTCAGTTCAACCTAACGCAATGCATCTAGGTGTGAAAATCCTATGACCTAATTGGAACTAAAAGTAAGCTTTGAGCACAAAATCATTATGTTAAATCAAGGGGATATCAACCTTTGACCGACGAACGCCTGAAGAAGTGCACGAATGACTCATCTACTTCCGATTTGGCACGACGAAAACACGGGATTTGTTTGATTATTAGGTCATTAGTAAATATATATTCATCTACTTGAGCATTTTTTTCGTTAGTTATGCAATAGTAGGGCATTAATTGAACGACAGGAGGTTGGTTTATGGATGCAGGTTTAGTTGGGATTTTTGTTACCGTGGCGATTGCTCACTTTTTGGCGCTATTGAGCCCCGGACCAGATTTTGTGATTGTGGTAAAGAGTGCTGTTAAAAATAAGGGTAGAAAAGCACTCGGCGTTGCATTCGGTATTGCCAGTGCCAATGCAGTCTATATTGGTTTGTGTCTTATTGGGGTCGGTTCTATTTTGGCAGCTTCGGTTTCAGTGATGATCGCTTTAAAAATTATTGGCGGTTTGTTTCTGGTGTACCTTGCAGTTCAAGCGATAAGAGCGAAAAAATGTAATTACAGTAATATCGATGTTGTCGAAGAAGGTGTCTCCATTCAAACCACTTTTCTTAAAGAATTTGTTACGGGTTTTCTATCGGGAATCCTTAATCCTAAAAACCTTTTGTTCTATTTGAGCTTATTCACGGTTGTACTGAATAATGAGGTGGGTTTCATGTTTAAATTAGGGTTAGGCATTTGGATGACAGTGGTTGTGTTTGTGTGGGATGCCGCGATTATCTTCCTTTTATCTGCACCTAAAGTTCGACGAGAGTTTACACGTGTTGCTTACTATATTGATAAAGTGACAGGAGTTATGTTGGGTCTGCTTGGCTTGACCATTGTGAAATCTGCTCTGGTACGTCAGTAGATTCAATAAAGTTACCATTGCTGAGTAACCTCACGTTTGTGGCACGATACAATGCCTATGTGCCGCGAATGTGTGCTTGTTTCCTACCAGGGCTGATACGTTTTATCTCTTATCTGCCCGATGTTAAACCCTCAGGTTAATCCACCAATTCTTTTCATAACTGCTTGTTTATCATTCCTTAGTTCTTAAATAAGTATTAATAATGTTGCTGTTGAACACTTGTAGCACGGGGTGTTTGTGCTTATTGTAGGCTGCAATGTCTATTCAATATCAGCGCTAGGAGCCATTGTGAATTTAGAGATATATCAAGTGGATTCGTTCACAACTCAAGCTTTTAAAGGAAACCCTGCAGGGGTTTGTATTTCACAAGAACCTTTAGAAGAGTCGTTGATGTATTCGATTGCTGAAGAGATGGCAGTATCAGAAACGGCATTCTTAGCCCTCAATACGATGACGTTGAAATGGTTCACACCAGAAGTTGAAGTCAAATTATGCGGTCACGGTACGTTGGCAACAGCGCATGTGATGAAGGAAAGAGGGTTAGTCAATGTGGGTGAGGTTGTGACGTTTGATACGCTTTCAGGAGAGCTATCTGCCACAGTTTGTGACTCCACAATCGAGCTTGACTTCCCAAGTACTGTGCTTGATCTTGGATTGGATACTAATAAAGATTTGCTTGAATATTTAGGGCTGTGTGAAGCCCAAGTCGTGTCATACAGTGAGTTCGATACCAAGCAGTTTATTGAGGTTGTCAGCGAACAAGTTTTATTAGATTTATCACCAAACTTTGATGCTCTAAAGCGTATTAAAGGTCGAGGCGTTGTTGTGACAGCATTGTTGTCGAACTCTGAGCTTGATTTTGTTTCGCGCTATTTTGCGCCGTGGGTGGGTGTTAACGAAGATCCCGTTACGGGTTCAGCGCATTGCGCTCTCACACAATACTGGTCCGAGAAACTAAACAAAGCGCATTTCAATGCTTACCAAGCGTCGCGCCGCGGTGGGTATGTATCGACAGAGCTATTACCGAATGGTCGTATAAAACTGATGGGGTCTGCAACCACCGTAATCAGTGGTACTTTAAAAGTCTAAACTTCAATATCATTCATAAAACAGCAACGTCATAATTTAAATCTGCTAGGTCACTACTTAAGGAATAATCGTGTCAGCTTTTTATCTTTCTCAGGTATTAGTCGCAATTGCTATTTGTTTCGATCTTCTGTCTTTTCAATTTAAAGAGAGGAAGAAAATCGTCACATGCTTGTTTTTTGCAGGCGTTCTTATTTCTAGTCATTTCATTTTGCTCGAACAATGGACGGCGGCAAGTTTGATGATCATCGCGACCATTCGATATTTGACGAGCGTGTTTTCTACGTCACCCAAATTTAAATATTTGTTCAGTTCCATGTCAGTAGTCGCAACGGTTGTGACTTACTCGGGGCTCACTAGCATATTGAGTTGCTTTGCTTCCGTATTTCAAACCTTTGCAGCCTTCAATAAAGATGACCGTCGATTAAGAGAGTTGATGATCATCGGAACTAGCTTTTGGTTGGTTCATAATTACTTAGTTGGTTCTCCAACTGCTGTACTGATGGAAGCGCTATTTATCTGCAGTAACTTGGTTGGCTATTATCGTTTCTATTTCAGAAAAAGTGCTGTGGCTTATAGCTTATAGCTTATAGCTTATAGCTTATAGCTTATAGCTTATAGCTTATAGCTCAGGCGCTCAGGAAGCTAAGCTTTAGATAAAACGATAAAGCACTGCACCATATTCATCTAACAAGGATTAGGAGAGAGCGATGTCAAATATCTACTCGGATGTGCCTTCGTCAATACCCGACGAAATCTTCAACGACATCATTACTACTGAGAATGTGCGGATTGAAAGAATAATATCTCATGGGCACCGTTCTCCAGAACAAGGTTGGTATGACCAAAATGAAAACGAATGGGTTATGGTGCTAGAGGGGCAAGGTGTTATTGAGTTCGAAGACGGACGTGTCGTTACCTTGTCTAAAGGGGATTACATCAATATTGCCGCGAGAGAGAAGCACAAGGTTGTAGGTACGGATAGAGACGTTGTGACTATTTGGCTAGCTGTGTTTTATCGTTAGTATTGCTATCAAGTAGTGAATAGGCAATCAGCAATACATGAAAGGACTGTGTCGTGGTTAGAATTCGAAATTACCAAGTTAGTGATGCCAAAGCATTATGGGAGATCTATTTCCATACTGTTCGAAATATTAACGTTCGAGACTATTCTCAAGAACAAGTTGAGGCTTGGGCTCCAAGTGACTTTGACTCCGAGGTGTGGGAAAAGTGTCTGCATCGTATCCAACCTTTTGTTGCGGAGTTGGATGGCCACATTGTTGGCTATACTGACCTGCAACCAAATGGGTTGATTGACCACTTCTTTTGTCATCATGAATATCAAGGTAAAGGTGTAGGGCGAGCTTTGATGGAGCATGTATTCGAGATTGGTCGATTTCGTGGTGTATCGAGATACTTCTCTGAGGTGAGTATTACCGCTATGCCTTTCTATGAGCACCTTGGCTTTAAGTTAGTGAATGAACAGGAAGTCGAAATACGTGGCGTTAAGCTGACTAATTACGTGATGGAGAAAACCACTAAGTAGCCATTAACGTTATGTCTAGTGTAGGTAAAATTGGATATGCTCAACGCTTAGCCCAGTAGGTTAAAAAGGGTGTGAATTGTCACACCCTCAAAGAGTTTGGTTTGCCTGAGACTTTCTTTCTATTTGATTATTTCGGGAGCAAGACCGTATCGATTACGTGGATTACACCATTGCTTGCTTCCACATCAGCCGCAATCACTTTTGCATTGTTAACCATAACCGTGCCATCGCTTACGCTTATCATCACGTTTTGACCTTGGATTGTTGTCGCTTTGTCTATTTTCATAACGTCTGCCGCCATCACTTTCCCTGCGACTACATGATAAGTTAGCACTGCGACTAATTTGTCTTTGTTTTCCGGTTTCAAAAGCATATCGACAGTACCATCTGGCAGCTTGGCAAATGCTTCATCGGTCGGAGCGAAAACGGTAAAAGGTCCTTCTCCTTTCAAAGTATCTACAAGTCCACCCGCTTTAACAGCAGCTACAAGTGTATTGAAAGAGCCATTTCCTACTGCGACATCGACGATATCTTTTTTCATCTCATGATGATTGGCGTTAGCGAATGCACTAAAAAAAAGTGCAGCGACAAGAAGAGATAGAGACTTGCTAATTTTATTAATCATGTTGGAATCCTTTGAGTTTGTCCGTTATTTTCGTCAGGTATTACGAAAGGCTCAAAGCGATGGATCAATTTATACCAATCACAGTAAGTAAGTGATCAAAAATAGCGCAGGAAAAAAGCTTGAGAACAAGGCTGCTCTTTTCAATAAATAGTTATTCTACAATCAAAAAACCTAACGACGTTATCGATATTTTTAACAAGCTAGGGTGAACAGTTATTTACTACGATTGGTATTATTATACCTTTGAGCTATTTGCTTCGAGAGCGAACTTTACTCTATGAACAGGCGAGTGAGGGCCTTCAATGGTGCATTTTTAGTATTTGAGTTTGTTATTTATGGGCTATGACGATTATTCAATTATTTCTGTCACTTACGGTTGTAGCTACTCGTTGCTATCCGTAATATGAAAATTAGCTTAAGGATAGAAATAGACAGTAAGGAATCACTTTGGAAATACAAATTAGACATCTTGAAACCACAGACAACCAAGACATTTTTGATATTTATCGTCATTCATCAGTATCAGAAAATACCTCACAAAAACCTTTCCTTAGCTCTGATCAAGTGGAGCGATTGTTTGGTCATTCAGACCATTTCACTTTAGTCGCAGAAGTGTCAGGTAAAGTCGTTGGGCACATTACCTTATTCATGACGACTAAGGTGAGAGACCGACATAGTGCTGGCTTAGGGATTGCGATTCACCCTGATGCACACGGCAAAGGGGTTGGGAAGGCATTAATGAAAGAAGCGATTAATCAGGCTGATAATTGGCTTAATCTGGTCCGTCTGGAGCTAGAGGTTCATGCCGATAACAACGCTGCCATTGCTTTGTATGAACGAGTAGGTTTTCAGTTAGAAGGCACTAAAAGGCTGAGTACATTCAAAGGCGGGAAATACATTGATATGTTGTTGATGTCGAGGATTAGACCTGATTATCGTTGATTGTTAGACCTATAACGTCCTATTTAGATGAAATCAAAGAAGCTGGCAGTGTGCCAGCTTCTTTGGTTTGAACGAGATATTTTATAGACTTGTTCGTAATCGAATCTACTTGTTCACGTAATCTTTGAATTTCTGCTTCGTTTCAGCATCGGCTTTTTCGTACCAAAAATACAACATTTCTTCAGCTGTGTTAGCCGCATTTCCATCAATTTTTGCTGGAAGTGTTACAGGTTGAACAACCGCCGCTGTTGCGCCTGCTGTTGTACCTATAGCTAGTGCAGCAATGCCGCCTTGCTGGTTGTATTCTTTTGCTTCTTGAGGGTATTTACGTCCAATTTGCATACCGTCTTTAACTAGCTTGTCTTGCTTAACGCTGATTTCATTCTGGTTCTCGTCAACAAGGCTCCACTCTAAGTTTTTAAACCCAGATTTTGCTTCTGCTGTGTTGCGGTATTTTGGCAGATCGAAAGTCAGTGTGGTATCAGTCGCATCGAATGTTGCGATAACAGCATCGCTGTCTACGAATTCACGATCGTTACCTTTATCAAATGCAAGTTGATATTGGAATACGATTTGGTTTTGGCCATCTGGTACCGTCAGTGTTTTATGAGAAGAGAATAAGCCGCCGTCTAAGTCAGGCTTAGCTTCGTTAACCGCTAGAATATCAACACTGGATGGAACTTGGATTTCAACGTCAGCTAATACTGAAGGTGCAGCAACGATAGCTGAGAGTAGGGCAATGCTTTGGATTGTCTTCATAATCATACAGTTGTTAGGGTGAGTTAAAATACAATCGCACGCATATCTCTGTATTTCAAGTGATGTCCGTGGGATTTGAAAAAATTTGCGTAATCTTAACGTAACGGTCATAAACGAGGCGAGCTACAAGGCTATGCGAGTAAATGTATGCGGATAACCTTGTTCGTCACTCGTCTGTTAAAGGCTTATGTGGGACAGTTTTCATTGTTGATATACTGAAAAGCCGTGGTAGCACTTGAGCTATCACGGCTTTGTTTCGCTTTCCTAGGGTTGGTTAAGCTTTTAGCTAATTATTTAGCTTGCGCTGCTGCCGCTTCTAATTGCTTAAGTTTACCTTGAAGCATGTAAGCATTTTGGTTGAAGTTACCAGGGTTCAACACTTGGCTTTGCTGCATTGGGTAGTCAGGTAGCGTGTTCATGAACTCTTGTACTTTGCCGCCTACTGGTACGAATAGCCACATGTTATCTGCCATCCAGCGTAGGTACATGCCCGATTCGTGTGGTGCTTTTTCGAATGGGTCAGCACGTAGATGAACGACTTGAGGCCAGTTTGGTTGGAAGCGAACTGCATCAACAATGTTCCCGTCCATTACTGCGAAAGAAATTTTGAAGTCATTCCAACGTACCGCATTTAGTTCAGCGTTAGCAGAGAAGTAAAGCATGCTATCACGAGGGCCTTGCTCTTCTTTACCTTGGAAGTAAGGTAGGAAGTTGTAACCATCTAGGTGTACACGCCAGTTTTTACCGTTGTAAGTCGCACCTTTATCAGACGCTAGTTTCTCAACCACTTTATCATCACCAGCGGCTGCTAGTAGAGTCGGGATCCAGTCTTGGTGACCCATGATGTCGTTGATCTTAGTTCCCGGCTTGATAGTACCAGGCCAGCGAACTAGCTGAGGAACACGCATACCACCTTCGTAAGTTGTACCTTTCTCACCGTGGAAGTAAGTTGCACCACCATCAGGCCAAGATACTGTCTCTGCACCGTTATCGGTAGAGTAGATTACGATGGTGTTGTCTGCGATCTTAAGCTCATCAAGCTTGTCTAGAAGGATACCGACTTGGTCATCGTGCTCTAACATGCCATCAGCGTAGATGCTGATACCAGATTTACCTTGATACTTCTCTTGTAGACGAGTCCAAACGTGCATGCGAGTCGTGTTGTGCCAGATGAAGAATGGTTTGTCAGCTTTCACCGCTTTTTCCATGAATGCTAAAGATTCTTCTAGGAACTCTTCATCCGCATGCTCCATACGCTTACGCGTCATAGGGCCTGTATCTTCAATCTTACCGTCAGAAGTCGACTTGATTACACCACGAGGGCCAAAGTTCTTACGGAACTCAGGATCTTTAGGGTAGTAGTATGTCTCTGGCTCTTCTTCCGCATTTAGGTGATAAAGGTTACCAAAGAACTGGTCGAAACCGTGGTTCGTTGGAAGATGCTTATCTTGGTCACCCATGTGGTTTTTACCGAACTGAGCTGTCATGTAGCCCTGTTCTTTAAGAAGGTCTGCGATAGTTGGAGCCCAATCAGGGATACCATGGTCAGAGCCCGGCATACCGATAGTCAGTAGACCTGTACGGAAAGGTTCTTGGCCGGTTAGGAATGCAGCACGGCCAGCAGTACACGATTGTTGACCGTAGTGGTCAGTAAATAGTGCGCCTTCGTTAGCAATACGGTCGATGTTAGGTGTTTCGTAACCCATCATACCGTTGTTGTATGCACTGATGTTGAATACACCAATGTCATCACCCCAGATAGCAAGAATGTTTGGTTTTTCTGCTGCTATTGCCGCTGAAGAAGCTGCTAATAAGCCAACACCTAATGCTAGTTTATTAATTTTAGTACCCATAAGGACTCCGATTCACTTTTAAGATTAATGCGTTAGAACAACACATCGATGAGCAAATGTTATTCTCAAAATTCCGTTCCGTCCTTTTATAGTGCTTATAACCAATCGTTATGATGTCTAGTTAACTTATTGATTCATATCAGTTCCAGTGTGTTGCCAGAACAGCCCCTTAGTTTGTATGTGTGATCCTTATCATGTTTGTTGCCGTAAACCATATCGATGACTTCTGTATCCATATCTCGATAAAAATGACAAAAATATTAATAGCTTAGGTAATCTCGCGTATGCGCAAAAAATGAACTATACGTTGTAGGGCAGGATGCAAATAACTTACGAAGAGGTTTCTATGACAGCGAAGTATGGCGCTAAACGTCGATTAGCGATTTTGGGTACAGCAATGATGGCCGCGTCTAGCGCCACTTTTGCAGCAGAAAAGCCAAATATATTGGTCATTTGGGGGGACGACATTGGTCAATCCAATGTGAGTGCGTACACATTTGGCTTAATGGGTTACCGCACTCCAAATATTGATAGCATCGCCAAAGAAGGGATGATGTTTACCGATTATTATGCGGAGCAGTCTTGTACCGCAGGTCGCTCAACGTTCATCACGGGTCAAAGTGTTCTTAGAACGGGTTTAAGTAAAGTTGGCCTTCCAGGAGCAGACATTGGTTTGCAAGCGGAGGATGCAACGATTGCAGAAATGCTTAAACCTATGGGGTACATGACAGGTCAATTTGGTAAAAACCACCTTGGCGATAAAGATGAATTCCTTCCAACAGCACACGGGTTTGACGAATTTTTTGGCAACCTTTACCACCTGAATGCTGAAGAAGAACCGGAGAATGAAGATTACCCAACTGACCCAGAGTTCCGTAAGAAATTTGGCCCTCGTGGTGTGATCAAATCATTCGCAGATGGCAAGATTGAAGATACAGGCCCACTAACGCGTAAGCGTATGGAAACGGTCGATGAAGAAACACTAGACGCGGCACTTGATTTCATGGATCGCGCAGTGAAAGCGGACAAACCATTCTTCGTTTGGTGGAACGCAACAAGAATGCACTTTAGAACGCACGTGCAGCCAGATAGCAAAGGTGTAACCGGCATCAGTAATTACGCTGATGGTATGGTTGAGCACGATCGACACGTTGGACAACTATTGAAGCAAGTGGATGAGTTGGGCATCAAAGACAACACCATCGTTTTCTACTCAACGGATAACGGTCCACACATGAACTCTTGGCCTGATGCCGGTACAACGCCGTTCCGTGGTGAGAAAAACACCAACTGGGAAGGCGCATACCGTGTACCAGCAATGGTTCGTTGGCCAGGAAAGATTGAACCGGGCAGTGTTTCAAATGAAATCATGCACCACATGGACTGGATGCCAACCTTCGTTGCAGCTGCTGGTGATGATCAGATCAAAGAGAAACTACTGAAAGGTCATACTGCGGGTGATAAAACGTTTAAAGTTCATCTAGATGGCTACAACTTCCTTCCTTACCTAACCGGTGAAGAAGAGAAAGGTCGTCGTTCGGAGATCTTCTACTTTACCGATGACGGTGACCTTGCGGCACTTCGTTACAACCAATGGAAAGCGGTGTTCATGGAGCAGCGTGCGACGGGTACCATGCAAATTTGGGCAGAACCGTTTGTAACGTTACGTCTTCCTAAGCTGTTTAACCTCCGAATGGACCCATACGAAAACGCAGATATCACATCGAATACGTACTATGACTGGTTGTTAGACCATGCCTATATGTTCGTTCCTGCGCAAGCGTATGTTGGCAAGTTCTTAGAAACCTTTGCTGAATATCCACCACGTCAAAAAGCAGCAAGCTTTAGCTTGGATCAGGTTATGGAAAAACTTCAAGAGAACCATAATAAGTAAGCTTTGGTTTATTGAAACTGATGTTTGATGAAACTGGTAACACGAAAGAGCTCTTCGGAGCTCTTTTTTTATGAGCATATCGATGAGTAGATATCAGTCGTGAATATGAATCACAACTATCGAGCCCACTGCCGCTAAATAATTGTAATTTCGTTGTTTTTACGTCTACCTTATTAAGCATAAGGATGTATAAAAACAAGGAATGTTATGTCTGCATGGTTGTGCTCACTAGTGAACGGATTGAAACACCAGCGAGTTGCAGTATTATCCGCAATGTTGTCTTTACCTATGTTGTCGACACTCAGTGTCAATGTGTATGCGAATGAACAAGCTCCGACGACGACTGAAGCTTCGCTTATTGATTCAGAAACCTTAGATGCCAGCTCTACCAAGGCTACGTATGTTGGTTCTGAAGCATGCGTTGACTGTCACAGCGAAGAAGTGGAAGCGTGGCAAGGCTCTCATCATGATATGGCGATGAAACACGCGACTGATGAGTCCGTTTTGGGCGATTTCAACGATCAAACCGTGACTCATAAAGGAAAGCCCAACCGTTTTTTTCGCAAGGGAGAAGAGTTTTGGGTCAACATCGAAGGGCCGGATGGCCAATTCAAAGATTACAAAATCAGCTATACCTTCGCCTTTGAACCTCTACAACAGTACATGGTTGAGTTTGAAGACGGACGCGTACAGTTGATTCCTTTCGCTTGGGACTCTCGCACTGAGGGCGAAGGCGGTCAACGCTGGTTTAACCTCTACCCGGATACCACCAACACTGATGAATTCTACTGGACCAATAGCGGTCAAAACTGGAACTTCATGTGTGCCGATTGCCACTCAACGAACCTAGAGAAAAACTACGACAGCGCGAGTAATACCTATAACACTACTTGGTCTGAGATTAATGTCGGTTGTGAAGCCTGTCATGGCCCTGCAAGCGAGCACGTTGAGCAGGCCCAGTTAGCCAAAGCGAATGGCGAAAAGGATGTTCAAGCCTCCGCGCATTATGGCTTTGATCGCGACTTGTCGAAGTCGGTTAAAGAATGGGTCTACCAAGAGGGCAACTCAACCCTGCAACCAAAAGACATCATCCATACCAACCAAGTTCAAACCTGTGCTCAATGCCACAGCCGGCGTACTCAGTTAAATGAAACGGGTGACCACGTGAACGGGTCTTTCTTCGATAAGTATCGCTTGAGCTTGATTACCCCTGAGCTTTACCACAACGACGGTCAAATCTACGATGAAGATTACGTTTACGGATCTTTCTTGCAATCAGTGATGGCTGAAAAAGGCGTCACATGTACTAACTGTCACGATCCACATACTGCAGAACTGAAAATTGCCGAAGAAGCGGTGTGTAGCCAATGTCACATTGCATCAGAGTACACGCCTGAAAAACACACCTTCCACGAGGCGAATACCGAAGCTTCACAATGTACGACTTGTCACATGCCAGAGACGACTTACATGGAGGTCGACCCAAGACGCGACCACAGTTGGCATATCCCGCGTCCTGATATTAGCCAACACATTAAAACGCCGAACGTGTGTACTAGCTGTCATGAAGATCAAACCGACCAGTGGGCTGATAAACAAATCGGTAAATGGTTCCCAGATTCTAAGTATCGCAACCAACAACATTTTGCTGTCGCCTTTTACGCGGATTCAATAGGGCACAGAGGAGCAGAAGATGCACTGGCGTATTCGGCTCAAGATTCCAGCTTAAGCAACATCATTCGAGCATCAAGCTTAGAACGCTTGGGTGGCAACACGGGTAAGAACACGCTTATTTCATTGGCAAGAGCAGTGAAACACGATGATGAGATGATCCGTTTAGGCGTCGTGCAAGGTTCCTCAGGTTTTCCATTTACTGATCGTTGGCAGATTCTAGAGCCACTATTGAAAGATCCTGTATTGTCGATTCGCTCAGAAACCGCAGGTGCGTTGGTGCGTAACTGGGGAGAAATGAATCCTCTGCAGAAAGATCAAATCAAACCTGCATTGCAAGAATACATTGAGATACAGCAATTTAATGCCGACAGAGGGTTTGGTCGTACGAACCTAGGTAACGTTTACCGAGATTTAGGTCAACACGACAAAGCGATTGAGTTTTATCTAGGCGCTATCGACATTGAGCCTTACTTCGAGAACAGCTATGCCAACTTGGCTGATTTGTATCGAGCGCAAGGTAACGAAGCAAAAGCGTTGTCGACATTGAAGCAAGGTATTAAAGCTCAGCCGAAATCGAGTGTATTGCCATACAGCGCAGGATTATCTCTGCTTCGTGTGAAAGATTACGACCAAGCAACCGACTACCTTAAACAAGCCGCTGAAACTGCGCAAACTGACCCACAATATTGGTATGTGTACGGATTGGCTTTGGAGAAGTCTGATGTGCTTGCGGCAAGTAAATCATTGCACAAGGCTTACCAATTTAGCCGTAACCCACAGCACCTGTATGCCCAGTGTGAAGTGTTGGCGCGAAACAGCCATATACCGGGCGTACCAAAGGCGTTTGAGCAATGTATTTCATCACTGAGCAAAGTGGCACCGCCGGAGGCCATTAACCAATTGAAAGCTAAGTTTGAATAAAGCGATGAGGTGAGTTTGGCTATTGTGCTTGCTGCTTATTCCGCTTGTAACCAATTATCGCGCTTATGAGCAATTATCACGTTTATAATTTATCGCGCTGATGAACAATTATCACGTGTATAACTAATAGTTATGGGGCTTGTGAGTAGGATGTACGCAGCCAGATTGAATTAAGGGAAGACCTATGAACCATGCACAACAAGCAATAAACCAACTGATTGAACAAACAGAGAAAAGTGTTATCGGTCAGAGCCACGTCGTTCGGGCTCTGGTGATAGGGTTATTGACTAATGGGCATGTGCTTTTAGAGGGACTTCCCGGTACAGCGAAAACTCGTTCAGTGAAATCGCTGGCGAACCTACTGAACACCAGTTTTGGTCGAATTCAGTTTACGCCTGACCTGCTGCCATCAGATGTAACCGGTACAGAAGTGTATCAAGAGCTTGATGGCAAGCCTCAGCTGCATTTCCAACCGGGTCCTATTTTTAATAGCATCGTTCTGGCCGATGAAGTGAACCGTGCGCCCGCAAAAGTACAGGCTGCTCTGCTTGAAGCGATGGCAGAAGGGACGATTACGGTGGGTGGTCAAACTCACATCCTTCCTGACTTGTTCATGGTCTTGGCGACTCAAAACCCGGTTGAACAAGAAGGTACATATCCGCTACCTGAGGCGCAGATGGACCGTTTCATCATGAAAGTGACGGTCGACTACCCAGAAGACGAAGCGGAACGCGACATTATTAGATTGGTGCGTAGTGAAGAGTTAGGCAGCGAAACGAGCTCAGAGCTAGTCACACCGCAACACATCGATCCTGAATTAGTGCTTGAAGCACGTCGCCAGCTTCCTGATATTACGGTTTCTGATTTAGTCGAAAACTACATTGTGGCTTTGGTTATGGCGACTCGTAAGCCAGAGCGTTACCCAGAATCAAATTTGTCTAAATGGATAGAGATTGGTTCAAGCCCACGAGCGTCAATCTCGTTAGATAAATGTGCCCGCGCTTATGCGTGGCTACAGGGGCGTGACCACGTCACGTTAGATGATGTGCGTGCAATGCTACCCACCGTACTAGGACATCGATTCTCGTTGTCTTATGACGCATTGGCCGATGGTGTTGACCATCAAAGAGTGGTTGAAGAGCTGCTTGATAATGTTGAGATCGGATAACAAGGGAGCGTCATGGCGAAGCCAACACAAGCTCCCAAACCGCAAGGCCTTGATCCACGACTGTATTGTGATTACTCAAGGTTAGTGCGAATTCAGGCTCAAGCTGAGTCGTTTTCGCTACTGCCTCATCTAAAGGCGGGCAGCGTGCTGTCGGGTAGACACAACTCATTGTTCCGAGGTCGAGGTTTGAACTTCGAGGAGCTACGTCACTACCAACTTGGTGATGACATTCGTAATCTCGATTGGAAAGTCACGATGCGAACAGGCAAACCTCATGTTCGTAGTTATACCGAAGAGAAAGACCGTAATGTGATGATCTGTGTTGATCAGCGCAGCTCGATGTTCTTTGCTTCTCAAAACACTATGAAATCTGTTGTGGCCGCCGAAGTCGCAGCATTGTGTGGATGGCGAGTGCTGAAAGATGGTGACCGTGTCGGCTTCGTTTTAGCTTCACACCAAAAGCTCTTTCATACCAAAGCGCAGCGTTCTCAATCGGACTTATTGGCTCAACTAAAACACCTCACCAAAGCCAATCAAAGCTTAGGTGTCAGTGTGAGCGACAGCGAAGGTGTTGGGTTTAGCCAGTGGATTGAACTGATCAAACGCATGAGATTAAAGCAGTCGACCTTAATCTTTATTAGTGATTGGCGAGATTGCCAAGAGCAACATCTTGACCGACTAAAGCAACTGCAACAACACAACGATATCTTAGCCATTATGGTGACCGATCCATTAGAACAATCATTGCCTCAAGATCTTGCAAGCGCAAATTGGGTGGTGGGTGATGGTCGCTTTCAACTTAATCTGGATAGCCAATCTAAGGTTAACCTCGCAAGTGAAAGCCTTGCCCAAAAAGCGGCACTCCAGAAACAGTCGCTTGCTAAATTGATGGCGATGAAAAACCTTCCTTATATCGAATTAGACACGTCAGGCAATCACATTTCACAGCTGCAAAAGCTAGTGGGAGGGCGCTAGATGGCCGTTGAACATACGCCTCCAAGTACTTATATCCTTCGCGATCTGCACGATGTCGCCATTCCCGAGAGCGTGAGCTGGATGCCGCAAACCATTGGTTGGAAGATCCTCGGCGTTATTCTGTTATTGGTCGCCATCTATCTGGCTTATCGCTTGGCGTTAAGGTGGTGGAATAACCGTTATCGTAAAGAAGCGCTTCAAGAGCTCATGGTATTGGATGCACGAGACAAGAACTCAACCGAACGAACCTTTAAAGTCCTTAAAGTGGTGCTTCGCTACCTAGACAGCAGCAATGCTAAGTTGTTTGGCCAAGCTTATGTAAACCGTTTGAATGCCTATCTGCCTGTTAACGCTAACGCGAGTGAAAAGAGCAATGCGTTCTTTGCCGATGAAGTTTCGGAATTATGGATGCAAAGCCTAATTGACCCTAATGTGCGTCTGAGCTTTGAACAGCGATTAGAGGTAATTCAAACCGCGATGATGTGGCTAAAACTTCACAAGCCGAATGTACAGGTAATGGCTGAGGGGCAAGACAATGTTTGATGTTTTATCTGCCAGCTTTGAATTTGCGCACCCACTGTGGTTTATCGCACTACCTTTGCCTTTACTCGTTTACTTCGCCGTACCTGCTTATCGCACTAAACAAATGGCCATCAAGGTGCCATTTTTCAGTGAGTTGGTTGAAGCGATTGGCGAGGCTCCATCAGAAGGTGCAAGCCAATTAACACCAAGCTGGTGGCAACGCACTACGCTGATCATTACCTGGGTATTAGTGATCTGCGCATTAGCGAAACCTACCATTCTTGGTGAGCCACAAGTTCGTGAACAATTAGGTCGCGACGTGATGGTGGTTGTCGATTTGTCTGGCTCAATGGCTGAACAAGATTTTACGTCTAAACAAGGGGATAAAATCTCTCGCTTAGATGCGACCAAAGAGGTGTTAGCCGATTTCGCGAAAACCAGAAAAGGGGACCGACTCGGTTTGATCTTGTTTGGTGATGCAGCGTTTGTACAAACGCCATTTACCGCCGACCAAGATGTATGGCTTGAACTGCTTAATCAAACCGATGTCGCGATGGCAGGGCAAAGCACGCACTTAGGTGATGCGATTGGTCTTGCGATTAAGGTGTTTGAGCAAAGTGAGAAGCAAAGTGCTGCCGTTCAAGATTCAAGTGTTGATGCCAACGTGAAAGAGAAAGTCGTGATCGTATTAACCGACGGTAATGACACCGGAAGCTTTGTTGAACCGATTGATGCCGCCAAAGTCGCCAAGGCGAAAGGCGTTCGTATTCACGTTATCGCCATGGGTGATCCTCAAACCGTGGGAGAAGTGGCGTTGGATATGGAAACCATCAAACGAGTAGCGCAAGAATCCGGTGGTGAAGCCTTTGAGGCACTTAACCGCGACGAACTTACCAAAGCCTACGCTCAGATTGGTGAGCTAGAACCACAATTATATGAAAGTACCACTTATCGCCCTAAACAGGGGCTGCACCATTACTTAATGGCGATTGTTGTTGTGATGTATCTGACTGCCTTTAGTCTGGCGACTTTACGTAGAAGGTCGCTTTTGGCTTCTAAAACTAAAAAATTGAAAGGAGAGGATGATGCCTGATTCTCTCACTCTGCAACAGTTCTTTACCCAGTTTCATTTTATCCGACCTTTGTGGTTGTTGGCCTTTATTCCGATGTTCTTCCTGTTATGGGTTCGTTGGAGAGAAGAGACCAAACCAACGTGGAAAGACATTCTACCTGCACACTTACGTGATGCATTGACCATTGGTGAAACAGGCTGGCGTAGGCAGCTGCCATTGAAGCTATTGGTGGTGATTGTAACTATCGCCATCATTATCTGTTCTGGCCCAACATGGCAACGTGAGGCTTCGCCTTTTGGTGAAGACAAAGCGTCGATGTTGGTTGTGCTTGATAACAGTGAATCTATGCTCGCTAAAGACTTACCACCGAGTCGCTTGGAACGATCTAAGCAGAAGATTAGAGACTTATTAGCAGCTCGGAAAGGCGGTAATACGGGCTTAGTTGTTTACGCAGGCAGCGCACACGTCGCGATGCCCGTTACTCAAGACAGCAAGGTATTCGAACCGTTTCTAGCGGCTATCACACCCGATATCATGCCGGTATCAGGTAAGTCAGCAGAAGAAGCACTGCCATTGATTAATCAACAACTGTCTGGTGAGTTAGGCTCTTCTGTACTGCTGGTATCAGATGGTGTCAACCCAAGCACCATTAGGGCGTACGAGAGTTTCTTTAACGACAATCCGTATCAGTTGCTCATTCTAGCCGCAGGAAACAGTAATGTGGTGAGCGATAACCCAGTCGACCTAGATTCACTGCGTAACTTAGCGAGTAAGACGGGTGGACGAGTGGTTGAGGTGACCGTTGATGATTCGGATATCCAACAACTGAACAGAGCGGTTGAAAGAAACATGCAGCTCAACGGCGAATCTTCAATGCCTTGGAAAGACATGGGCTATGGCTTGCTTATCCCAATGGCGATTATCATGTTGTTGTGGTTCAGAAAAGGATGGCTGGTGCAGTGGTGTGTCGTTGGTCTAGTGATTTCGGGCAGCATTTATTCACCAAGCACTTTTGCGAAAACAGTCAACTTAACTGCTGAGAAACCCGTTGTGGTGGAGTCGGTTACGGTTTGGGATAAAACAGCCCAATGGTGGTGGGATTTATGGTTAACGCCCGACCAGCAAGGTCAACGCCTGTTGAACCAGAAGGAATACCTTGAAGCGGCAAAACATTTTACTGACCCAATGCGAAAGGGCGCGGCTTACTACTATGCTCGTGATTTTAAGTTAGCTCACAGTGCCTTTTTACAAACCAAAACAGATCTTGGTTTGTATAACGCCGCGAGTGCTTTAGCTCGACAGCGAGAATACCTTGCCGCGCGAGACCTTTTGAAGTCATTAAGCGAGAAAGAGGGTCTGTCACCAGAACTAAGAACGGATGTGGAGAACAATCTTGCTGTGCTTAGTGGCATTGTCGAAGAGGTTAATCGCACCAGTGAAAGCCAATCAGGCACAACTGATGGCCCTGAAGAATCTTTAGAATTAGATGACGACCAGCCGCGCACGGGTGATGGTGCAGACGAGGAAACGGTAGCGGAATTGATGCTTAAGGAAACACTTAACGCGAATGAGATTTTGGGTAGCCAAGAGCTTGCCGACAAGTGGTTGAAGCGAGTAGAAGCCGATCCTAAGTTCTTCTTGAAATCCAAATTCCAAATTCAGTTAAGAGATCCTGCGCCTTCGATCGAGCAGATGCGAAAACAAGAACAGACGCCAAAACAGGAGCAAACCCAATGAGTCGACATGATTTAGCTCTTGAATTGATTCAAGTAAAGGTAGGGCGCTCAGAATCCTTTAAACTAACCAAGACCTTGCTTGTGTCGATGGTTCTATTGATTAGCACTGTTTTCCCTACACTTGCTTCTGCGACGGATATCTATGATCTGCAGAAGAGTGGTGATGTTGAACTGATCGCTTGGGTTGGAGACAAACCGAAGTCAGGCGATAAGATAACGCCGACTAAAGTGAGCGTTAATGAGCAGGTAATTCTGAATATTGAGGTGGCGACGCCGCGTTGGTTAACGGGAGGGACTCGAATCGGCAGTATCGAAATCCCTAACGTGATCGCTAAGCAACGTAACCAACTCGCGACTAATTACACGGAACGGGTCAATGGCACTACATGGTCGCGTCAACGTTGGGAAGTGACGCTTTATCCGATGACTTCTGGCGAGTTTGTGATTCCAACCGTACCGGTTCGTATTCAAGTGTCAGCTCCTGATGGGTCAAACGTTGGTGGCACGCTTTATACGCAGCCGATTAAGTTTGAAGCCTCATTACCGTCTGGTTTGTTAAGCGATGAATCGCCTTGGTTTTCAGCGACAGACGTGGATGTTGAGCAGCAATGGCAACGTTCGAGCGAAGACTTAAAAGTGGGTGATGCGGTTACTCGAACCGTGACCATCAAAGCGAAAGACAGTTTGTCGGTGTTACTTCCCAATGTGTTGACCAATGAATCGACACAGCAATATCAAGCTTACCCGCAACCTAATCGTTTAGATGACACACAAGAACGTGGTGACTACCGTTCCAGTAGAATTGAAGAGACGGTTTATGTGATTCAGCAAGGTGGTGAGTTTACCTTACCGGAGTTCACATTCCAGTGGTGGGACAGCAAAAAACAGCGTCTTGAGAGCGTGGTAATAAAAGGCGAAGTGTTTGAAGCAAAACACACATTCCAATCCTTCATCAAAGCTTACATGTCGGTCTTTATAAACATTGGTTTGGCAGTGGTCTTATGTGGCATGTTATTCGTTGCGGCGAAGCGCTATTACAAAAATCGACCAACACCAAGTTGGTTGGTATTGCGTCGTTTGCTTAAGCAAAATAATTGGCCCGCATTGAGAACCTTTATCTATCGTCAATTACGAAACGAAACCTCTCAGCTAGAGCTGGATAAAGCGCAGCTAAGTAAAGAGCAACTGGGTAAAGCGAACGAACAAAAGCGTTGGATAGAAGACAGTGAATCCCTCCAACAAGGGCGAGAAGACAAAAACGTATTTACTCGTTTGTGGAGAGGGTTACGTAACTTACCCAATGACACATCAAACTCAAGCAATTCTCGTTCAATTTTCGACCGCTTGAAAATCCCTAAAGCCTTGCCAGACTTAAAAGATAGAACTAAGTAGCAAACTTTAGTCATTCGCATCGAACAAAATCGGCAGGCTCTCTACTATAGGGGACCTGCTTCTTTAATATGGAACTGTATGAAAAGCACCGAACTCAATTTAATTCCTATATTTGTTGCTATCTATGAAGAGCAGAACTTATCTAGGGCTGCTAATCGCATGGATATAAGCCAACCTGCTGTGAGCAAAGCGCTTGCACGGTTGCGAGATATCTATGACGAGCCACTGTTTCACCGAACCACATCAGGCGTAGAGCCAACCACATTCGCTATTGATATCTACCCGGCAATGGCCGCTGCGCTAAAAAACTTTACGTCTACCTTATCCGCATCAAGAGATTTCGACCCCAAAACTTCAGGGCGCGTGTATTCAATTGCCTGCGTCTCGGCGGCGAGCTACGAAATGATGCCAAGAGTGATGCAGTTAATCAGCCAAGTTGCACCTGGTATCGCGTTAGAAATTCACCCTCTATTTACGGAAGATTACGAGTCTGATTTAAGGCTTCAAAGACATGATGTTATTATCGATATGACACCTAAAGGAAGAACCATGCTCAAGCATGAGGTGATTTCTAAAGAGGAGCTGGTGGTCGTTTGCCGCAAAGACCATCCTACGATTGGTGATACGATTGATATGGAGCAGTTCTTATCAGTTGAGCATGTGGTTGTATCTCGTTGGCATGCACGTAAAAGCTTATTGAGTTCTGAACACTACAGTGACCTTGAAAAACGAAGAATAGTCTATCGTGCTGCGGGTGTTGTTGAGATGCTTCCAGTTATTGAGGGCTCTGATTACATCGGAGTGTTACCTATGTCATCGGTGCGTTGTTTTTCTGAAAAGTACGCGGTTAAAACACTACCACTGCCATTCGAATTGGAAGACCTCGATATGTGTATGATTTGGCACCCGAGTCGCACTAATGAACCTAGCCACAAGTGGTTGCGGGCTAAGATCAAAGCGGCAGCAAAAGACATATCAAGTTAACCTTTAAAGGGAGTTTAATGGAAAATGTTTGTGTGAATAGCCGTTATTCCTAGCACTGACATACGTTGATTGGATTTCGACCTAACAACAGGCAATCAAAAAGAGCCGCTTATCTGTTTTGACTGAATCAGTCTGAATTGATAAGTGGCTCTTTTACTTGGTGTGGGTTTCGACATTAAAACTAAGAAACCTCAATGACATCTTTTATTCGGTAATTTCTTGGAGAACTTCTCCAATTGAACCACTTGGTTGAGTGATACCCAGTTTATTCGAAAGCGTTGGTGCAATGTCGTATGGCGTGATTGCACGCGAGATTTTCTGAGCTTCAACGTCGTAGCCTGCGAAGATGACAGGGACATGTGTATCGTACTTCCATGGCGAGCCATGAGTCGAGGCGATTTGAAGGCCTTCCATGTCGTTAATGTAGCTACGTGGAGCAAATACCACATACACATCGCCAGAACGAGCTGGGTGGTAGTTGTTCTTAATGAGCTGCATTACATGAGTATCAGGTACTCGGTTTGCCGCGATATCACTGCTTGATACGGCAAACGCCACTCCCTTCACTTTCGCTATTTCATCGGCGATCGCTTCCTGTACTTTAGCTAGGTCAAGTTTCTTCTCTGCGATTAAATCGTGATTCAGATAAATATAAGGCTGTGCGTACAAGCGTATTGCGTCTTTGGATAAACCAAACTCATCCTTCAACCTTTGCTCTACGCCACTCGAGAGCAGTGTGTCTTTATTGAAGTATTGAGCTTGATTGAAGCCAAGCGCATTTGCCGCAGGTGAAGATTCAGGTACACCGTGGTCGGCAGACAACACAATTAGTGTATTCTTTAGTCCGACTTGGTGATCAACGGTTTTAAGAAGCTTGGCGATCGTCTTATCAAGTCTGATAAGGTTGTCTTCTGTCTCTAGGCTTTCAGGGCCGTATAAGTGCACCACGTAGTCGTTTGATGAGAAACTTACAGACAGGTAATCGGTCACGTCACCTTGGCCTAGCTTCTCTTGCATCAACAGTGTACTTGCAAAGTTCTCTGTAATCTCATCGCCAGCTGGGCTGACGGTTAGCGTTGTGCTGTAGTACTTGTAACTCGCGGGGCCGTATGGGTGAGGGAAGGTGCGTTGGAAATCACCGAGTTTCACTTTGTGTTCGGTATCGTGCTCTTGCAGCGTGTACTTCTCACGTGGTAATGAGAGATCCCACTTCTGTTTCGAGTACTCTGCAGCAATCGCTTTCTCGTTCCAACGTGATACCCAATCTGGATATTCGTCGTAGTAATAGTTGCTGGTGACAAACTCAGATTGCGCTTTGGAGAACCAGAAGGCTTTACCACTGTGTCCCGCCAATGAGATTGCGCCGCGGTCTTTCACGGATACACCGAATACTTTTGATTTGCCACTATTGGAAATTGTCAGCTCGTCACCAAACGTGGTGGCAAGTATAGGCTCTGGAGATCGCCCATCACCTTGTGCTGTCTTCTGAGTTGGGTCGATCTCAGTTGCTTTATCGACACCCGCACCAGAGGTCAACATTTTGTAGTTACCGTCTTCTACGTTATACACCAAACGTTCTTCGCTACGGTCATACCAAACGTTACCTACCATGCCGTGTACGCTCGGTGGAGCGCCGGTTGCAAGCGACACATGGCCCACGATCGTTTCCGTGTTGCCATGTTGATAGTTCGCGTTGGTGTAGTAAGTACCGTCATCCATTAAGTACCGGAAACCACCTTCACCGAAGTTGTGCTTATATCGTTCGATAAGATCTGCGCGCAGGCCATCTACCGTGATTTGAAGGACTAGATTTGGCTTCTCTGCTGCTGAGACAGGGAAGGCACAGAGTAACGCGAGTGTAAGTCCTGAAAGCTTGGTGTATTGCATAGAAGTTCCTTATTCAGCGTTGCCGCAGAGTTCTAACGTTTGGTCAGATTTCTAACGTGTGTCAAATTTCTAATGTGTGTATAGTGCAAGTCGTATTTTAGTATTGCTTGTGAAGGTTGTTGATTCATAACCATTGGCATCTTTAGTTAGTTCATTCTTCAACTAGCTCACAGCTTTATCTAGTTCGTGTCTTTAACTAAACGCAGCCCCATATCTGACATAGTGATCGATTGGCTTGCGAAGTCGCGACGGTAACTTTCAGATTCGTTTTCGTCATAAGCAAAGCTGCCACCGCGAACCGATTTATGTGATAAACCAACGTCGCTGTGTTTTGCGTTGTTAGGATTGTCTGTTGGACCGAATCGGTAGAAGGTGTCATCGAAGGCATCAATCACAAACTCACCCACGTTTCCGGTCATGTCATATAAGCCTAGTTCATTTGGCTTCTTTAGCCCGACTGGATGTGCGCTATTTTTAGAATTTGCTGAGTACCACGCAACATCATCTAAGTTATTGGAACCACTGTAAGTATAGCCTTTGCTCTTGTTGCCACCTTTCGCTGCAAATTCCCATTCAGCTTCAGTCGGCAGACGGTATTCTTCACCTGTAAGTTCGTTCAATTGTTCAACGAAGTAGTTCGCCTGTTGCCAACTTAAGTTATTGACCGGAACTTGTGGGTTTTGGAAATAACTGAGAGATGAGCCCATCACCGATTCGAACAATTCTTGAGTCACCTCAAACTTCGCAATGTAGAAACTATCTACAGTTATATCTCGCGCTGGTCGTTCTGCTTTGGTCGCTTCAGGATCGTTCGAACCCATGGTGAATGTACCACCTTCAACTAGCACCATCTCTTGGTCGATTTGTTGGGCGATAGGGTGTGTAGGCACGCTCGCACAGCCGCTTAGGAAAATAGTCATGGTGACGCTGCTGATCGCCGCTAATTGTTTGTAATTGAAAAATTTCATCACGTGCCTCGAATGTTCGAAATAGAGGGCAATTTTAACGTTTAAGGTCATTCCTATTGGTTATAAAGGGTATAACATGCCACTGATTGAAATAGGCATTATGATGGCTACAGACACTAAGATAGGTAGATAAATCATGCACATTACTCAAGGTCCACAATACAATGGTAAAGCGTCTAAACGCTTGCATGTTATGGCTAAGCCAATTGGCGCAGCGTGCAACATCGACTGTAAATATTGTTATTACCTAAGTAAGCAAGATTTGTTGGAGTACAAGAAAGGCAGTTCTCCAAGAATGGATGATGAGACGCTAGAAACCTACATCCGACAATATATCGAAGGTCAAAACACGCCTGAAATTATCTTCTCATGGCAGGGCGGCGAGCCAACTATGCTGGGTTTAGCGTACTTTGAAAGAGTGGTTGAGCTACAAAAAAAGTACCAGCCTGAAGGTGTGTTGATTTCAAATGATCTACAAACCAATGGCACACTGCTGAATGACGATTGGGGCCGATTCTTAGCAAAGAATAACTTCCTGATTGGCTTGAGTATTGATGGCCCTGAAATGCTGCACAATGCGTATCGTGTTAATAGAGCAGGCCGTGGCACATTCAAACAAGTGATGGCGGCGGTTGAGTTGCTGCACAAACATCAAGTTAAATTTGCAACGTTGACTTGTGTGAATAACCTCACCAGTCAAAATGCACTTGAGGTGTATCGCTTCCTACGTGATGTGGTGAAGTCTCCACAAATGCAGTTTATTCCTATCGTTGAACAGAAAACCTTTAGAACGGTTGCGCCACAAACATCCCAAGTGAGTGAGCAGCTAAAACAAGGCGACAAACGCCTGATCCCCGGCCATAAAGATTCGATCATGGAATCGTGGTGTGTGTCGGACTTGGCTTGGGGTAACTTCCTTATTTCTGTGTTTGATGAGTGGGCTAAGAACGATATCGGCAAGGTCTTTGTTCAGTATTTTGAAGCGAGCGTAGAAACATGGATTGGGCGTCCGAACCCACTGTGTACCTTGAATGAGATATGCGGAAAGGGCTTGGCAATGGAGCCAAATGGCGATGTTTTCTCATGCGACCACTATGTTTACCCTGAGTACAAAATTGGCAATATTCATCACGAGAAACTTGATGATTTGGCGTACAGCGCACCACAGCAAAAGTTTGGTTTTGCTAAATCACGCACACTGACCAGTCAATGTCAGCAATGTGATTACAAGTTCGCTTGTCATGGTGAGTGTCCTAAGAACCGCTTTATCAAAACTCGTGCAGGCGAACCGGGTTTGAACTACTTATGTGCAGGTTGGCATAAGTTCTTTTCTCATGTCGATAAGTCGATGGCCTACATCGCTCGTGCGATGGGGCATCCGGTTGCTCACGGCAAATTCAGCGACTCAGCATTGATGGCGCATCGAGCAAAACAGGCGCAACAAGCTATGTTCGAGACCAAGTTTTAACTCGTTCTTTGGATCAACAGGTCCAAGATAAATTTAATCAGATACGAGTCTAAGGACAGGCTAAGTTCTCCAGTTTAAGGTAATACTATGATGAAGAAGAGTTTAGCGACGGCTGTTGCTTTATTGGTTTCAACGTCCACATTGATTTCAACGTCTGCGATGGCTGCGAATAGCGTTCAAAAAACGGTTGACGCGCCAGCACAAAATATCAATCAAGTGCTTGAAATGACGGACACTCAAACCCGCATTCAACAGTTGTCTTACATGGCACAAGACCAGAATCAATCTGTTGAAAATCGTACTGGTGCACTGCAAGCGCTTGCTTCATACCCAAGCCAAAATGCGCTGGTGGCGGTGGCAAGAGGTTTGAAAGATCAAAACCCTGAAGTTCGTGAAGCGGCAGTTATCGGTTCTGAACCTTACCAACTTGAGCATCGTTGGGCGTTAATTTCCCCGCTGCTAAAAGACATCGATACCATGGTTCGTCACACGGCAGCGTCAAATCTGATTCGTGACTTTAATACGTTAGATGACCAACAAAAAGCGCAAATTGAACCACCGGTACAAGAGTTGATTAGCTTCTTGGAAACGCAAGAATCTGAAAAATTTCAACTGTTGTTTGCTGATGTTCTTCGCTGGCACAACGAGTGGGATAAGGCGGAAACGGTTTATCTGGAGCTCATCAACACTCATCCCAGAGACCCACAAGTTTGGTTGAGCTACGCGGACAACTTCCGAGTTCAGAATAAAGATCAACAAGCGGTCGAGCTATTGGATCGTGGTTTGAAGAATGTACCGGACAATGCAGCGATGCACTATTCTAAATCATTAACTTTGGTTCGCCTTGAAGACAAAACAGCAGCAGCCCACGAGATTGAAGTAGCAGCAGAACTTGCAAAAGATAACAGCTATTACTGGTACTTGAATGGGGTACTACAAGAAGAGCTGGATATCGACAAATCGACTAAATCGTTCGAGAAAGCGTATTTGATCTCTGGCTCTCCAGAACAGTTATACGCGGTATGCGATATTTATGTACGCTATGGCAATGAAAAAACAGATGATTGCTTGGGTGAGCTAGGTAAAGTGGCTCCTGATTATGTTATTGAACAGTTGAAAGAGAAACGAGTCGCGCCAAGCTCATAATCTTTAGATGGGTTAATGGTAAGCTGATAAACCGTTATTGAGAAAGCCAGTCGAATATTCGACTGGCTTTTTTGGATCTTAATTGCTGCAAGTGACCATCGATTTGAATTCGAGCTAAAAAACAAAACTCAACATGATGGTGTAGAGCAATGCATCTTTATCGGTTTTAGGGGCGTCAATAAAGGCACCGTTTGACCTACGAGCTTCGAAGAATTGCATTTCACCATTGATAGATATATTTGACATCAAGTCGTAATCTACACCAACTAAGTAGCTATTCCCTTCTAAGTGCTCATTGGCGTTAAATTGCGCGCCGTATACTACGTAAGGTGTAAATGCTCCTAAATGGTAACCTAGGCTGGCGTACATGGATGAAGAAACGTCACTGATTTGACCTTCGCTCGCCAATACCGCTTGGCCAAATTCATATTCAGCGCCTAGCGACCAAAGTTGGATGTGTTGGTTGTCTGCTGTTGGAAGCGTGCCAACGTTTTTAATTTTTGTCGTTTGATCGAAATTTGAATCAAGGAAAGATAAGTTCCAACGATAGTTATCACCACTTAATTGAAGGTTTGCACCAAACATTCGATTTGTTTCGAATTCCAGCTCGGTTGTCGAATTGAACTCTACTTCATTCTTATCTTTGATTCCGACAAATGGAGAGAGTTGTAGGGTAGCTTCATCGGTTACATCATGAGTCCAACTCACTTTGACACCGTTGAAAGCGGTAATACCAAGAACGCTGTTATACACCTCTGTCGGTGGTCTTGCCGTCATATAGGCTTGACCAACATAATAGTATTCAGAAGCTAAAAACAGAGGAAGCCTTAGACGACCAATACTCACATCAAAGTTATTAAACTCATAGCCAAGATAAGCCCACTCGAGTTGTGGGTCACTCCAATCATATTGGGGTGGTTTGACAACTTGCACGGAAGCTTTAAATGAGTTGTAGAAGTAGTCAAGCTGGACCCCCAAGGTGGTATCACAGTCATAACAATTTTCATCGGTAAAACCACGGTTGATGATTAAAGGGGAATCGTTATCTGATGTTGCCCAAGAAGTAGAACCAAATCCGCTTAACGAAAAATTATCGGTAAGTTCAATAATAGCGAAAGCCGGAGAGGCAATTGAAGCACATAGCACTGACGTAATTATTTTTTTCATATTATTTCTCCGAGCTTATAACGTATAGAACATTGGCATTTTCAGGGAGCGTCGAGAGCGGGGCGTACCCAATTCGATTGGGCTTGTCATCAAGCCAGTCAACCAAGGTTTCGGTGGACGCCGATTTAATCTCTCTTGGATAACGAGCTTTACCTGAGAAGGATAAGCTCGCCCAATGGGCATTCATTTGAGCTGCGTTTTTTCCAAGCAGTTGTTGGTAAAAAACTTCACGTTCGCTGCTGTTTTCAGGCCAATCAGAAAGTTCTACACGTTTACCATCGAGTCGTTTTGTTTTTCCTCTATACAGCTTCCTTGCTTTGTTTATCGATATTTCTTCAAATCCTGAATCTAAAGAGAATATGGCGTAATCTTCTGCGGCATGAGCTGGGCTGAGAAGAAGCAAGTTTCCTAATAGCCCTACCGCGACTGGCAATATGACTCTGCGTGGAAGTGTTTTTATTGTTTTAATCCAATCCATGGGTTTCTCCTAACAAGTCGCACTTTCTATTTGATGGAATAGCTTTTCTTTTCTTACGGGCTTCGCTACGTATCCATCCATGCCTGAATCAAAGCACTTTTGAATGTCATCATCGATAACACTGGCGGTTAGCGCGATGATAGGGGTTTTGCTTAAGCCTAGGTTTTTCTCATGCTCCCGAATCTCCTTAGTTGCTGTGAAACCGTCCATAACGGGCATCATGCAATCCATTAGTATAATGTCGAAACTACTGTCGTTTTGGTACATATCAACGGCAATTTGACCATTCTCTGCAATTTCAAAAGCGTAACCAGCCCTTGTTAGCATGACCGAAGCGACTTTTTGGTTAACTCGATTGTCTTCGACGAGTAGTATTCTTTCAGATTTGATCGGAACCGGGTTTTGTTCTCTTTCCTCTGGCACAGTCCGTTTAGCTGCAGCATTAAGAATCGGCGTTACGGTCGCGGGTTTTTTCGTAGATTTAGTTTTGTAGGCAACAGGAAGTGGCATTGCTTCAACGGCGGCAAGTACTTTTTCTTTTAACATTTCAAATTTGAATGGCTTTGGCACATAGTCATCCATGCCCACGTCGAAACACCTTTGAATATCGTCATCAATAACACTGGCGGTCAGGGCAATGATAGGGATACGACGCGTGGCATTGGTCTCTTTTTCAACGCGGCGAATATTACTTGTCGCTTCAAAGCCATCCATAACCGGCATCATGCAGTCCATGAGTATTGCTGCGTAGTGAGGGTTCGATCTGAACATGTCCACGGCTTCCTGGCCATTATTCGCAAACTCGAATTCAAAACCACTTTTACCAACATGAAGCCCGGCAATTTTTTGGTTGACCTTGTTGTCTTCGACGATCAGAATTTTGTGTTGTATCTCTAGAGAAGGTTGGCTCGCCTCTGAAAGCTCAACCCGACCCTGTGTATCACAGAGCTCAACCGCTTTAATCAAACGTAAACCGAGTAGGGGTTGTGATACTTGAGCCGTAACATAATTGCCGATGTCAGCCGGCTCGCTCAAAAATGATCGAATCAAGCAGATAGTGATGCCGTTTTGGTGGAGCTTATCTAAGTCACTGGTATAGTCACTGGCTTGGAATGTGTCATCTTCAGCAAAGACAACTGTGATTGGGTTAGCGTGCTTTTGAATCGTGAGTTGTTGTGTAAGCTCAGCTGTATCTCTCGTTTGTTGGGTTATTTCTAAACCATAGAGGTTAAGGTCCCATTCTATTCGTTTAGAGAGCATGTTCGCGTTACCTAGAACATAAATGTCGGCGGTTGCTGTGCTTGGTTTTGGCAACATTAAATCAATGGGTAATTCTAGATCGAAGTAGAAACAACTGCCTTTACCTTTGACGGAGTCGAGTTGGATCTGACCACCCATAAGTTCAACAAGCTGAGTACTGATCGCAAGGCCAAGACCAGTACCACCGAATTGTCTGGTCGTTGAATCATCTTCTTGAGCGAACGGTTCGAATATCTGTTTCTGTTGCTGTTTATCGATACCAATCCCCGTGTCTCGCACAGAAAACCTTAGGGTGACATTGTTTTCTGCTTTGTTTAGCGTTTGGATTGACAGGGTAACGCCACCTTCTGCTGTGAACTTCACCGCGTTCGACATAAAGTTCATCAAGATCTGTCTTAATCGGTGATCATCGATCATCACGCGTGCAGGTGTGTCTGGGCTGATATCAACGTTCACTGATATTTTTTGCTCTTTAGCTTTTGGCGCGACAATAGATGCGATGTCGTAAATGGATTCTCTAATCGATGCCGAATGCGGGCTGATTAATAGCATGCCAGATTCAATCTTAGAGAAGTCTAAGATGTCGTTGATCAGGCTTAGCAGTAGTTGGGATGAGGTCTCGATCGTATCTACATAATCACGTTGTGTTGGTGTAAGTGGTGTGTCTGACAGGATCTCCGAAATTCCGATAACGCCATTCAGTGGGGTTCGAATTTCATGAGACATATTGGCCAAGAAGCTACTTTTCGCTTTGCTAGCTTGTATCGCGTGGTCTTTGGCTTCTTCGGCGTCTTCTTTAGCTCGCTCTGCGTCTTCTTTAGCTATCGTTAACTTCTCTTTTGCATGTTCTCGTTCGATGGTGAGTCGCTCTACTTGCTGAGCAAATAGGCTGAGTTCGTCTTTGCCTTGAATCAGTTTGGCCAAAGAAGGGCGGGTATCATCGTTTTCACTTTTTAAGAACCTAAGAACTAGCCCAAGATTGTTGGTGACTTGTTTCGCTAAACTGAGGGTTAATCCCATAACAGTTGCTGCAAGCAACGTGACGATGGAAATAAATAGCGTTCTTTCTGTTTGAGCATCTGAGATCGCTTGAGCTACTTCGGCTTGGAACTCTTGTTTGATCACGTCACCTAAATTCTGCAACAGGCTTAGGCGAGCACTCATCGCATTGAGTCCGGTAGTGATCTCTTGTGGAGTCAATGCGCTTATTGTGGATGAACTATGAAGTGCGTGACGTATCTCTTGGCTTTTCATAAAAGCCTCATCTTTAAACACTTCAATCATGAGTGAAACTTGATGTGTATTGGCATTCAAGGATACAAATCTTTCTAAGAACAAAACTTGCCTAGCATTGAGGCTTTCAACCAACTCGGCTAGTTCAGAATCATACTCTTGATGATTTTGGTAAATATCGAAGAGCGAAGCGCTGAGCTTAAATTCTTCATTTGACCAAAACATCAACCACTCTAGTTGATGCAAGGCGGTGAGGTGCTGTTGAATCTCACGCTTGGTGATATCAAAAGGGACTTTCTCAATGGCCAACAACAATTGTTGGTACAAGTCACTTTGCCACTCAATCGCATCCAGCTTATCGAAACTGTCGGTCGTTTTCATAGTCGACAAGGTTGCCTCACTGAAGTCGGCCAGCAGTTGGTTCACTTCTTCGGAACTGTTTAGAAATATGCTGGGTGAAAGTGCTTTGAGCTCGGCATTTACCTTAGCACTTCGATTAACGAACTCTTCAGTGTTTGGGGCCAAAGTACTTCGATACAAGACAGAGATATCTTCAAGGTAAATTGCTAACTGATTGGTTCGCTCAAAATCGTTTAACTGCGTAGTCAGAAAGTAAGCTTGTCTACCGGCTAAGAAAAGGAGCAATGAGATCGGTAGTAGAACTAAGCCAAAGAGTTTATGTTTAACTGAAAGGTTATTCCAGACCGTAAGTGTCGACATATTAAGGATCCATCCAACTGGTTTTATATAAAAACAGTAGAATAAAAATGCCGATATGGAAACTTTGAAACTGTAAATTTAATGGAAGTGTGGGAGGGGTATAAGTTCTTGTGATTCCACAGCTTATTTTGAAATAGCTTGTCTTGCTAGCAATTTATAGCGTTTGGCGGTCGGTTTGATTTTGATGCTTATTGATGAGTATCTTAAAAAGCGAGTTAATTAGGGTGATTTTTATCGAGACTTAGTTCAAATAGAAGTTGCTCTAACCCCGTTTTTGCAGAAGGTTCTAGCGCCCAAACACCGAGTATTCTGTTCAGTGCAGCGCGGTACACTCTGTTTTTGAGTAGGAAAGCGAGCGTACGCGTATCGTTGCTCAGAACATTTGATTGTACGACGGTTAACTCAGCTTTGTTCTCGATATCGATTTTCTGAAGATTGAAAACGGGTAGAAAGGCACACTCATACCAAACTTCTATGATCTCTCGAAGTTCGATTTCCTCTTCAGGCACATCGCAGCCCTGAAGTTGATGGTTTTCAGGAATTGCGGATAAGTAAGCTACATCAAGCTTGTCTGCAACGAATGTGTACATTTGCTTCCTTTGTATCGGTGATTTTAGAGCGAATCATCTCTCTCACTTATGTTTTTGTCAATTACATCTATTTATCTAACGAGTAATTTGTGAATAAGCATCGTCGTGTTTAACTCAAGCTGTTTAAGTATTTGTCTGTTAAGCCAAAATATTTCAAGTTGCCATCAGGTTCTAGAACCAAACTCATATTGGAAGTAGCGATCAAACCGGGATCATTGGTCGAAAAAATGACGGTTTTATTCAGCAACTTATCGCTGAACAGGCGGTTAAAATACTGGGCGTTTTCATTTTCAGCCCCGTTGAACGGTTCATCAATGATTATCAGAGATTGCTCACAGTTACCTAAACCAAGTGCCAAACGCAGCTTTTGTTGAATGCCATTGGGAAGACCTTTGCACTTATCGACACTCAATTGAGTCGCTAAGCCTTCTGGCAGCCATTCGTCTAGCTCGAAGAAGCTCACCATCTCCTGCATTTTCTCTGTCGGAATGAGTCCGTTATGCAGAATGAAGTTGGTTTCTAGTGAGCCTTCAAAAATATGCAGGTTAAAAGGGATGTAGTTAATTGAGGTGCGATAACGGTAGCTATTGAACTGTTTAATGTTGTAACCATCGACAGAAACTGCGCCTTGATAGCGGTCTTCTAGCCCAGCAATGATTGAAATTAAGGTGGTTTTTCCGCAGCCCGTAGGGCCACAAATGACCACTTTTGCACTGGGTGGTATTTTGAACCCCAAGTTGGTTAACCCTGTTGCTGCCCCTGTGTAACGGTGGCTGACACCACTGCCCACAATATTTCCTTGGAACAGCCGAATAGGCGGGCTTTTTTCTAGCGTTAACTTGTCGTCATTCATCGACATCAAGTTGTTGATCTGTGCCGACGAAGCCTTGATGGATTGAAACTTAGAAATTGAGTTATAGATGCCCATTATCGGGCCTAGTGCTTTCCAAACGAGAATAACGGTTGCGAGCATCGCGCCCGCATCAGAAGTGCCTTCCATGACTCCGATTACTGCGGTCACGATACTTGCAGTACCAATCACCTGAATCAAACTACCACCTGCAGCCTGAATTTTACTGTTGGTTACAGCGACATTCTCCGCATCATTGGTGCTTTGCATATGGGAGGCACTAAAACGAGATTGAACCACGCGCAAC
The DNA here is from genome assembly GCF_041467175.1 of Vibrio sp. 10N.247.310.24. NCBI lineage: Bacteria > Pseudomonadati > Pseudomonadota > Gammaproteobacteria > Vibrionales > Vibrionaceae > Vibrio > Vibrio sp. 10N.247.310.24. Next base: position 52,529 of record NZ_JBFSUD010000008.1, on the reverse strand, counting down.
AAAGGCAAACCCTGAATGGTCTTGATACCACGAAGGATTTCATTCCATTGATAAGAGACCATCGCATTGGCGCGAGAGCTTTTAGATGTGGCTTGTGAGTAGATGTAACGAGAGTAAACACAGAACACCAACATCAATATTAAGCCGCCCATCACCACAAGTGCAGCGGTGCCAGACATCAGAGCAATCGCAATGATGAATACAATCACAAACGGCATATCAAAGTAACTAAGGGTCGATTCTGCGGTCACTAAGCGGCGGAAGGTATCGATATCTTTCAAACGAGCCAACTGAGACGAAACCCCTGCGGTTGAAGTCATTGCGTAGGGCAGCCAAAGCAGTTTCGATATTACGGCTTGGGATATGTGAACCGCGAGATCTTTACCGGAGGTCGCAATGATGTTGACTCGCATCTTTTTGAAGAAGTATTCCGAGAAGCCGACGATCACGGCAAATAGGGTCAACCAATAGAGCGTGGCTTGAGAACTCGAAGTCAGTGCGAAGTTATAGACACTCATGATGAAGAATGGCTGTAACGCACCGAGAATACTGATGACGAAGCTCAGAATGATCAGGCTTTTAAGTTCATTGTTGTAACGATAGAAAGCGTATTTTATCCAATTGCTTCTGTCTTGCGATTCCGGAGGTGGTTCGCGGAACAGACGAGAGTACTCGCTAATAGAAATCAGCAAGCAGGGCTTTTTACACATTGGGTATTCAATGATGTTGTTGTTCGTGTAATCAAACAGCAGCAACTTCCCATCTTTTGTCCCTAAGAAGATGGCACTGAGGTTTTCTATCTCAATAAAGCACGGGTGAGGATATTTATCGATATTCTCGAGTGTCTTTAGTTTGGTCACATCACAGCGGTATCCAAGGCGCTCTATGGTTGCTGTAAAGCTATCGCCGTCTTTGGGTTTTGGAATAAAAGCATCGCTGAGTATAGCGGGCGTGCCTTCCCATTCGAGCGCTATCAAGGTGTAGGCCAAACCACGAATAAGTGGCGATTGACTGTAACGTTCGTCGTATCCACTAGATTCAAAATCCAAAACACGTTGCGGCACATTATTGAAGTCTACTAGGATACTCATTGGTCACCTCCGATAAGTTTTACGCGTTTGAGGCGGTGGTTAAGTTTATCCATCTTATTGCTGGCGATGATTAAGATTTTGTCATTGGCACGATAGGCGGTACTGGTCAGCACGACGCGCGCAAATTCTTCATCAAAGACGCAGTCTATATCGTCGAATATCAACACACGCTTACTGGCGAGCAGGGCACGGACTAATAACAGAGCATAGCCAACTTGGCGTGAGAATGGGTTACGCATGTGACCTTTGAGCTCGGTATAGAAACCTGCAGGCAGCCCATCAATTTGAGCCTTGATGTTCATGGTTTCACATAAGGCGAAAGCCGTATTGTTCAGGCTTGGACGGAAACAGGTTAGGTTATCAATAATGGTCCCTTCCACGAATGAACTTGTTTTATCGACCATCAGCACGCTGTTACGCCAAACGTTGTAGTTTACGTCACTCAGAGGCGTGTCATTAATCATGATGTCCAGTTTGTTATCATTGTTCTGACGTGTAATACAGTTAGCAAGGTGGGTCTTGCCGGAGCCACTTTTCCCGGTAAGCAAATAAGTTTGTCCGAGTTCGAATTCGATACGCTGCTTTTCAGAATATTTAACAGAAATACGTTCTACTTCGGTCGTCTCATGTTGATGTTCAACCGACGCGGCCAGTTCAAGAAGTTCGGCGATACGTTGTATATGGAGCTTGTTTAGTTCCCAGCGGCTCGCGGTACGCATCACTTGTTGGTAGGGCGCGAAGTAACGATTGGTAAGCATGATTATCGCGGCCATAATGCCTTGGCTTGACTCCATATTGATCACGGCTGTTGCCAATACCACAACAACACAAGCAATCGAGAGTTGTTGGATGAGCGCTAAGATTAAGCCAAAATTCGATTCAATCTGTTCGTATTTGATGTTTTCAACTTCACGTTCCTCGACCATTTGTGTCATCAGGCTTTCAACGCGGTATTCCATATTTCGAGCTTTGATATCAAGCGGGCTAGAGATGATCTCGATGATTTTGGAGGTGGTTAACCCTTCGATGTCTGACTTATTCTGCAAACTACCAATCTTTTGTTTGGAAAGGCTCCACGCGAAAATAGCCAAGATGACAGAGGCAATCAGAAGTGTAATACCAGCCCATATGTTGATGAGTCCTATGATAAGGATGGTAATCAAACTGACAGCAAGGTTGATCAGTGCTCGAACCGATTCTCCACCAAAAAAGGTTTTCAGTTCTGGAATGGTCGAAATACGCTCCAAATATTCACCGGGCTCTAAACGGCGGAATTTAGAGATCTCAGCCAAACAGATGGATTGAAATACCTTATTGGTTAAGTTGGTCTCAAACTGCCTCATGATGACAGAGGAAATCTTCTCTTCCTGATTTTTCAGGTGGTAGTCAAGGAAGATGGAAATCAAGATAATCGTAAACAGTAAGAACAGAGTATCTTGTGCTTGGTTGGGTAACACTCGGTCAAAAATGATCAGAATAGAGAAGGGCAGTACCAAGCCAAACAGGGTCGATATTATCGTTGAGAAAGTCAGATAACACTTATCTGCCATATTGATCTTTTGCGAAAATTGCTCAGTTTGCATTACGACCTCCTTTTCTCAATGACTCCGTTGAGAGAAGGTGTTTCGGCACCAAATCTTGATTGTCTCGTCCCTCAATATCGCTCATCAATTGCATGATGCTCTCTATCGATTGAATTGAGAGTATGCCTTTAATTTGCTCAAGCTTGATGGTCTCGATGATGTAGTCGTATCGTGCGCTTTCATAGTCTCTCAAAGCGCTGAACAGTTTACTTTCCGCCGCCAGCAAGTCGGTGATGGTACGCGTGCCTAATTGGTAGGCTCTTTGGATCCCTTTATAAGAGGCATAGTTGGCGCGAATGATGTTCTCGTAACTGCTTATAGATTGCGAAAAATCGTTGATGTTGAGTACAGAGGTGTTCACGCTGTTGCGCGTGGTGTAAAGCGAGTCTTGATAAAGCAGTTCAGTACGTTCAATTGCCGTCGATGATTTTTGATATCCATAGTAATCAGAACCACCAGACAAAATAGGCAAGGCTAGGTTCAAGCCAACGCTAGTTGAGTTGCTTTCGCCTGTCGCTGTGATGTCGGTTTTATCGTAGTTATTGGCGTCATCGTGACGATAGCTGGCTGAGAGTGACACGGTAGGTAAGAAGTTTGTACCGCTCTCTTTTAAGCTTCTACGGCTTCTCTCGACGTTTTTCTTGGCTACTAGTAAGTCGTTGTTGAGCTTTAACGCTTGATCCATGATTGAGTGTTGTTCGCTTTCGTTTATCTCTTTTAATGGCACACTTTCGTATATATCCTGTGATGGAGTGATAGGGTACTGAATCTGAATGGATAGCCCGTTGAGAATGACACGGCGATCTTTCTGCAAGGTTCTTAATCGATTCGACACACCTTCTTTCTGAGCGATAACTTCGTACAGCTCGCTGGCGGCTGTGTTCCCCAACTCTACGTTGCGTCGCATCTGATGTTCACGAGTCTCAGACGACTTAAGCTCTACCTTGGTCGCTTTTATTTGCGCATTGTTTTTCAAATACTCGAAGTATTGAGAGCCGATTTCAGAGATAGTGCTCTGGATTTTGTTCTCGTGTTTAATTTCTTCAATATTGAAGTCGAGTTTTGCCGTTCCATATTTAAAAATATCACCAAGATTGAATATCGATTGGGTAAGGGAAAGGCTGTAGCTGTTTGAGTTATAGCTGGAGGTTTCATCGGGCACGCTCGATAACAAGGTTTCATTCTCATTCCATGTAGTATCAGCTGCACCATTGAGTGAAGGAAGAAACTTAGAGCGGCTGATCCCAATGTTGTATTCGTTCTCTTCCACACCTTTATCACTGGCGCGAAGGGATAGGCTGTTTTGCAGGCCGAGTTCTACCGCCTCAAGCAGGGTCGTCGCCGATACTGAAGGTGTTGTGCTGAATGCAAGCGCAGCCATAATGCTGCTAGTTAAGTTTCTGTACCGCCACATACTTGTTGATCACCTTGATGATTTGGTCGCTTTTGTAAGGTTTGCTGATCACGTAATCCATTCCGGCTTCAATACAAGCCTGGTGTTCGTTACTGCTGGTCAATGCGGTTGCCCCTATGATGGTACAAGGGTTTTTCTCGTTCTCTTGTTCAAACTGGCGAATGCGTTTGGTCGCTTCAATGCCGCCCATACCTGGCATGATGCAGTCCATGAAAATGATGTCAGAACGTTTATTCATGAAGTGCTCTACTGCGTCGGCACCATCGCCAACCGTGTCTGGTTCATACTCTTGTTTGGTTAAAATTCGTTTAAGTAAGATCTGTTGAACTCGGTCATCCTCTACGATAAGGAATGAACTGTTTTCCATCTGCTCTTCTGATGCTTCTGCTTCCATAATGGTGAGTAAGTTCGGAATAAACTCATAAGGAATCGCAGGGGAGTTGATGATCTTATCGACGAAGCTGTGACACTCTTGTGCATGCTGAGTATTGGTTACTGACAGCAACAGCTTGGTATTTGGATGATTCTTAAGTTGAGATTTCACCGTTTTGCTCAGTGATGGCAGCTTGTTAGGTTCAAAGGTATCGGTCAGCATGATGGCATCGTACTCACCAAAGGTCTTCGCCGCTGAAAACAACTCATTTGCAGTGCGGATTTCAGTGATATCAAGCCCCAAGTTACTGAGCATTTTCTTCATTACATCTATACGAACTTGTGTATTGGCGCAAAGCAGTAAACGCTTGCCGTCGAAGCGAGTTTTCTCTGTATGGAAATTCTTCGCCTTGAGATCAAGCTCGATCTGAAAACGTTCCTGTGTACCCGATTGGAACCAGTGACTTTCGTAATACCCGTAATCTTTTAATACGCTTTTCGCTAAGTCGTCTGTGTTAGCAGTATGGTGTTTATGATCGCTCCAATGGAGCTTATTGAGCTTGGCGACAGAGACATCCAGTGTTGAAAGGAAATTCAGATTGATGGTGACACGTGTATTTTCCATATCCGAAGCTGCGCCAGACTCTATTGTCACGAACAACTTCTTGTTTGATTTAAGTTGGATGGCGTTAGAAAGCTGCAGGAACAAGATCCAGAACAAGCTGGTGGATTGGCCTTCCACACGGTTCGGCAAATTATCAGAGATAAAGCAGTCGAGTTGACCTTCGTTCCTCTGAACTTTGGCGCTGATATGAATCATCAATTCAGACAACACGCTCAGTAAAGAGAATTCCTTCGACTTACTTTCCGTACCCTGTGAAATCAAACGGTTATAGTTTTCTGCTAACTCAGATAACGTACTACATGCTGAGGTAATATCCTTCGCCATCAATACGCCGTTTTCATCGGTTTCTTGAACCAGATATTGGACACCACCGTTGATGGTGTTGGTGATTCCGCGAATCTCATAGCCGATTAGCGCATACAGCTGTTTGTAGAGATCGTTATTGCGCTTTTGGTCTTCCAATTTACTGAAAATCAGTTTGAGGTGAGAGTAGATCTGGCGTTGTTTCGGATTGATGCTCACTTCATTCAGAAGCTCTTCGAGTCTTTGTAAGTCGAGTTGTTTCAGCTCTTGATAGAGAGCATCGAACTCATAGTCGATTTCTCGTTCATTAGAGCTGGATTTCTTCAGCTTCAACATAGCAACTGAGTTCGATAGGACCGTGATTACTGCCAGTATCACGACCACCATAAACAACCAGATAAAGAACTCATTTTTCTCTGACATCAAGTCGCTCGCATGGTTGTTGAACATGGTGCGGTAGTTGTCGTCCATCTGTAGGTAGTTGTTGGTCAGTGACAGGTATAAGTCGAGTACGTCGTTGCGTGTTTTAGTGCTGTCGGAAAAGCGATTGATAGCTAATTCAAGTTGGGTGTATTCAGTCGCGCCAACCAAGCTGAACTCAGTTTTGTTCAAAGAGGCTAGCGATCTAAATTCATCTATTTCACGCTTCAAGTTAACTAGATTGAATTCGTTAGTACCACAAGTGTCGGTACTTAAGCACTGCTGTAGAGTTTGAATATCTTGTTCGATGGTCTGATTAAGCTTCTGAGCTTGTATGAGCAGTGGGGCACTTTGCACTTGAGCAACCGAATCTACTTTTGACCAAGAAAAGTATAAATAGAAAGCGAGCGCCGCTAGTACTACGCTGAACAATATGCTCAGACGTAGAGCTGGTACGGAAATGTTATAAGAAGGTTTTCCGCTCATTGATTACCTCTCATCGAATGCATCTTCGATGGCTGACATCACAGGTTTTGCAGCGTATTCGATCACGCGACGCGAGCCTGTTTTTACGTCGGCGGTAAATTCCATATAAGGTGATAATTTGTATTGAGTGCCTCCTCGTTCAAGAAAGTTTCGATCAATCTCAATCTCTGCCAAATAGAATTCGGCATCTTCTTCTTCGTATGATGAACGGCTAATTGAGGCGATGGTTCCCTCAACAAATCCATATTTTGCGAAGTTATAAGTATCCATTTTTACTTTTACCGCCTGGCCAATTTCAACAAACCCCATGTCTTTACGCGGAATTTTCGCTTCACCGTGTAGGGAGTTATTGATTGGAGCAATATCAGCGATACTCTCGCCGGGTGGTATTACCGCAGAACGGAAGTTGAAGTGTAATTTGTCGACCACACCATCCACTGGTGAGTAGACTATGAGTCGGTCTACCTTATCGGAGTGCTGTGGTTGTAAGATCCGTTTTAGTTTGAGGTCTTTATTGGCCTGGATGATTTGTGCTTGGTACTCAGAGTTTCGGTTCTCAACCAAGTCTCGATGTTGTTTCTCGAGTTTGTCGAGCTGGAAACGTTCATTCATGACGGACTCATCAAGGTTTTCAATCTCACGAACCATATTGGATTCTTGTACTTTCATATTTAGAACGTCGACATATGACGCCATCTCTTCTTTATAAAGCGTGTTTTTGATGTTGAGTTGTTTGCGAATGAGTGAGAGTTGGTTCTCTGAGCTTTTGCGACGCTTTAGCATTGATCCAATTAGAGAGTTTTTGTGTTTAATATCGTGAGTGATCAGCTCTTCGTTAGAGCGGTTCTTCGAGAACTCTTGCTGCCACGTATTCATGTTGACTTGAACTTGTTCTGGGTACTTTTCGATGTAAGAAGCAAAGTTTGGTTCGACCATGTCACGCAAGCTTTCATAACGGATTTTATCGAGTTCCAGCTGAATGATTTCGGTGTTCACTGTATCGAGTTGGGTGTTACGGTCGAGTGAGCGGATTCGAGCAATAGGTTGGCCTTCATACACAACTTCCCCTTTTCTCACTAACAGCTCTTCTAAAATACCGCCTTCTAGATGTTGAACTTTCTCAACATCAGACTCTAGTAACAGCTCGCCACGCACAGAAACGACAATGTCGATGCGTGCTTGTGACGCTACGGCGATAGCCACCAAAGCAAGTAGAAAAATGATGAGTAACGTCTTGTGAACGCTAGTCATCGCACTTGCAAGCACGATGGTGTCATCTGCTGTGACCTTGGAAGCCTCGTTGTTAGAAACAAGCGCTTTTCTTAGGTGATGCTCTATTTGGTTATTGCTCATGACCTACCTCGATGACTCGTCATCTACAACTTCCTTAATATCCAACAAGTGATGGATTTGTCTATTGACGTTTTGTAGTTCAGTTTTTACATCCTCTAAAAGCGCTTCCGGCGCAGGGAATTCGTGTTTACTCAAATGTTCCAACTTGGCCATTTTGGGCGGCAGGTCTTGGTCGCATAACAAAGTTAAGATGGTTTTCAATTTTTTAGAGTAGTTGTTGAGTTCATCAAAACGATTACCTTTATGAAGCATCTCTATGTTCATCGGTGCGTCCGAAAAGTCCTTATAAAAGTCGCCTAGCAGCAATTGCAGCCCTTTGTGGTTGTTGTCGATTGAACGCAATAAATTCGTCATGTCTATCATCATTCCACTGCCTTAATTGCCTTAATTGCTTTAATCACAATAACTAAGGATCTTTAAAGGTAGTTTTCAAATTTTTTTTACTTCTTTATGCATAAAAAGAAAATATGAAAAAAGTTGTATAAAAACTTGGTTTTTCAAAATGGTGTCCTTTAATGCCTCTAAATACGATCAGTAAGCTAGTAGCAACGGAGGCTGTAATGGCAGGTGAAAATAACCAAAACAACCAAAATGAAGATCTCAATGACGCGGTAGAACAGACGGACACGAACGACGCGGGTACACCCTCCCAACAGCAGAATCAACAAAATCAACAGAACACGATTGCGTCTACGGTAGCGACGGGTGCTGAAAATACCGACGCGGCAGACGAAGTGAACCAAGCGTTGGAAGACAATCCAAGTGGTGCTGGTAATTCAGAAGAAGCAGCGGCTTCTGGTGCTGCTGTTCAAGAAGAGACGCCAGAAAGCGATGGAGATTCAGATGCAGCTCAATCTAATGTAGTCGGTGGTGCGGCTTCGGAAGCTGACTCGGATAATGCTGCTGGCAGTGGTGGCGGAGCAGGTGCTGGCGCTCAAGCCGTAGGTGGCGATAACGCAGAGGCTGCGACAGGTGGAGCCGACGCTGAGGGTAATGAAGAACAAGGCCAAGCAGCACGTACATCTGCAGCGCCGAGTGCTACATCTTCTGAATCGGATGGCCAACAAGTCGATGATGATCTCGATTCACAGACAGTCGAAGAGACATTTGCCGTTGATGTTCAAGCTTCAGATGAAGAGACCATCAGTGAAGTAGAGGATGACTTTGATTCTGAGACAGTAAGCGAAACGTTCAAAATCCAAGTAGAAAGTGAAAATGATGCGCCAGAAGCAGAACAAGATCTGGCTTACATCATGGATGAAGATGGATCCATAACATTTACTCAAGAACAATTACTCGAATACGCAAGTGATGTTGATGGTGATGAGCTTGTTGCTTCAAACGTTCAAGTCGGCGCAGATGCAACGGTTCAAGATAATGGTGACGGTACATTCACAGTTGTACCTTCCGCTGACTTTAATGGCGAGCTAGACCTTACTTTTGATATCAGTGACGGCCAAGAAACCATAAGCAGCGCCATTGATCTAACAGTTCGTCCTATCAATGACGCGCCTGTACCAGAAGATAAAACCTTTGAAATTGAAGAAGACGGCACACTTATCTTCACTGACGCTGACCTATTAACAGGTGCGACAGACATTGAAGGTGACAACCTTACGGTTGAAGGTGTGACCTACGACGGTGGCGACGGTATCCTTACTGACAACGGTAACGGCACGTATACCTTCGCTCCGAATGAAAACTTCAATGGCGACGTAAACTTCGGTTTTGATGTGTCTGACGGTACAGATACGGTGTCAGCGAACATCGATGTGAGTGTGACTGCGGTTGATGATGCGCCAGTATCGGGTGACTTAGCATACTCAATCGATGAAGACGGTTCGATTCGCCTAAGCCAAGAGCAGTTGCTTGCTCAAGCCTCTGATGTGGAGGGCGATGATCTAACAGCAAGCGACTTAACCGTCGGCGGTGATGCAACCGTTACTCAAAACGATGATGGCAGCTTCACCATCACGCCAGATGAGAACTTCAATGGTGACATCGATATCAGCTTTGATATCTCAGATGGCACTAATACCGTTCAAGCCTCAGCTGACCTAACCGTTAACCCAGTAAACGACCTACCAGTGCCTCAAGATCAACAATTCAGTGTTGAAGAAGACGGCACGCTTCAATTTACTGATGCAGACCTGCTTACAGGCGCAACCGATATTGAGGGTGATGATTTAACGGTTGAAGGTATCACTTATGAAGGCACTGATGGCGTACTGACTGACTTAGGTGAGGGCTCATATAGCTTTGCGCCAAACGAAAACTTCAATGGTGATGTGAGCTTTAGCTTCGATTTGTCAGACGGTACCGATACGGTGTCTGCAAACATTGATGTTAGCGTGACTCCTGAGAACGATCCGCCAGTTGCGGGATCAACGTCTTACACCGTAAATGAAGACAATTCGATTACCATTTCTGATGCACAACTATTGGCAACATCTTCAGATATTGAAGGTGATGTATCGATAGACAGCGTGACTTACTCGGGTAGTGATGGTGTCCTTGAAATCAACGGTAACGGTACTTACACCTTCTCGCCAAACGAGAACTTCAATGGTGAAATTGCTCTAGATGTCGTGGTTGCCGATGAAGAAGGTGCAACCGATGCGACAACTGCGGGTATCAGCGTACTTGAAGTGAATGATCTGCCAGTCGCAGGTCCAACGTCTTACACCATTGATGAAGACTCAGTACTGACCTTCAGTGAGTCACAAGTGCTACTGAATGCTTCTGATGTAGAAGGGGATGTTGAGCTTGTTGGTATTAACTACAACGGCCCTGACGGTATCTTCTCGGTAAATGGTGACGGCACTTGCAGCTTTGCACCGAATGAGAACTTTAATGGCCAAGTTCAACTCGATGTGACCATTCGTGATGAAGATGGTGCAGAAGTTGATACCGTCATCAACGTGGATGTTCTGCCAATTAACGATGCACCAGTCTCGGGTGATTTGGCTTATAACGTAAACGAAGACGGTTCAATCACATTGAGCCAAGATCAGTTGCTGTCTCAAGCGTCCGATGTTGAAGGCGAAGACCTAACTGCGAGCGACCTAACGGTTGATGGAAACGAAACGGTAACCGCTAATGATGATGGCAGTTTTACCATTGTTCCAGATGCGAACTTCAATGGTGACGTTGATATTCAATTCAACATCACGGATGGTACTGACACGGTGCAAGCAACCGCCGATCTTACGGTTAATCCAGTTAATGACTTGCCGGTTCCTCAAGATCAACAATTCAGTATTGCAGAAGACGGTACGCTGCAATTTACCGACGCTGACCTGCTTGCTGGTGCCACCGATATTGATGGCGATGACCTCACCGTAGAAGGCATCAGCTACACAGGCGGTGACGGTGTATTAACAGACCACGGTGATGGTACTTATACCTTTGCACCAAACGAAAACTTCAATGGTGATGTCAACTTCAGTTTCGATGTGTCTGATGGTACAGAAACGGTTAGTGCAAATATTGATGTGAGCGTGACACCAGAGAACGATCCACCCGTTGCGGGCTCTACCTCGTACATGGTCAATGAAGACAACGCCATAACAATTTCTGATGAGCAATTGTTAGCAAACTCTTCTGACGTTGAAAGCGCGGTATCGGTTGATAGCGTGACCTACAGTGGCACCGATGGCGTGTTCCAAGACAATGGTGACGGCAGTTATACCTTCCTTCCTAATGAAAACTTCAGTGGCGATATCAGTCTTGACGTTATTGTTGCTGATGAAGACGGTTCGATTGATGAGACCACCGCGGGTATTACCGTTCTAGAAGTGAATGATCCACCGGTCGCAGGTCCAACGTCATACACCATTGACGAAGATTCGGTACTGACGTTCAGCGAATCTCAGATTCTAGTGAATGCCTCTGATGTTGAAGGTGATGTAGAACTAGTCGGCATCAATTACGATGGGGAAGACGGTATCTTCACTGTAAATGGTGATGGTACATGTAGCTTTGCACCAAACGAAAACTTCAATGGTCAGGTTCAACTGGGTGTGACCATTCAAGATGAAGATGGTGCGACGGTAGAGACACAGATTAATGTCGATGTACTACCAATTAACGATCCACCAGTATCGGGCGATTTGGCTTACACCATCAACGAAGACAGCTCAATCACACTAAGCCAAGATCAGTTATTGGCGCGAGCTGGTGATATTGATAGCGAAAACCTAGAAGCTATTAACCTTTCGACCGATGAAAACGCAACCATCCAAGAAAACGACGATGGTAGCTACACCATTACACCAGACGCTGATTACAACGGCGACCTAGACTTGAGTTTCGATATCATCGATAACGATGGTGGTGAGGTTCAAGTTGGTCTTGATATCACAGTGAACCCGTTGAATGACTTGCCACAAGCGCAAGATCAACAGTTCACGATTGAAGAAGACGGTACGTTACTATTTACCGATACTGACCTACTTGCTGGTGCGTCAGATATTGATGGTGATGAGCTGTCGATTGAAAACGTGCTCTACACGGGCGCTGATGGTGTTCTTAGTGATAACGGTGACGGCACTTACAGCTTTGCACCAAACGAGAACTTCAATGGTGATGTTCAATTCTCATTTGATGTTTCTGATGGCACGGGTTCAACAGCCGCCCATATTGATGTAAGTGTAACGCCGGAGAACGATCCTCCTGTAGCGGGCTCGACAGCTTATACAGTTCAGGAAGATGGCCAAATCACGATCAGTGATGAACAGTTATTAGCGAACTCTTCAGATGTAGAGGGTGATGTTGCTCTATCGAGCGTTACTTACGCTGGTGACGATGGTTCGTTCGTTGATAACGGTAATGGCACCTACACCTTCACGCCAAATGAAAACTTCGACGGAGACATCTCTCTAGATGTTGTCGTCGTTGACGAAGACGGCGCAACGGCGACAACGACAGCGGGCATTGATGTCATTGCTGTGAATGACGGGCCTGAAACGTCCGGTATTGAAGCCGAAGTCGACGAAGATAATTCAATCACTATCACTCAAGAACAGCTGCTTGCGAATGCGACCGACGTGGAGGGTGATGAGTTAACGGCGTCTAACCTGCAAACCAACGACCCTGACGCGACGATTGTTGCTAATGACGATGGTTCTTTCACCATCACGCACACTGAAAACTTCAATGGCGAGTTAGACTTCACATACAGCATCAGTGATGGTGACAATGAAGTCCTGACCACACTCGATCTAACGGTTAATCCAGTTAATGATGCGCCAGAAGCGGGCGAAGAGATCTTCATCCAAGCGCAAGAAGATCAAACGGTTGGTGTGACGCTTCGTGAAGAACCTGCACTACGTTTAGACCAAGCGCCAGAAAACGGCATCATTGAAGCGAATGTTAATGATGAATGGGTGGTGCTGGAAGTAGGGCAAGAAGTTCCTGCCGACACAGAAGTACGCTTTGTACCAAGTGAAGACGCTTTAGCTGAAGGCACGCATACCACACAAATTGGTACTTTCGACGATAACGCGAGCGTAGACGATTGGGGTACAGAAGTTGACCCTTACACTCGTGAGTTCTCAGATGGTGACTTAACGGTTACGGTTCAAAGTAACGATGATCCTCTTGGTGCATGGAATGGTAACACCCACATAGGTCACGGCCTTGGTGATACCGATCGCCAAGGGTTGAGTGGTGATGAAAAACTGACTATTTCAGTTGAAGGTCAAGACATCAATGAAATCAGTTTCCACCTAGATGGTTTAGGTGGTTGGTTCATGGAAGAGTCTCGTCACTTTACGGAAGTAGAAATCAAAGCGTTCAATGAGGACGGTGACCTAATTGACTCGATGACTTACCACAAAGAAGACCGTGGTACTTTCGAGACAGACTACACGTTAACGGTTGACCAACCAGTGTCTTACTTTGAACTCGGTACAGTTCAAGGAAATGGTACTTATGTTGTTCAAAATATGACCGTATCACAAACTTGTCATGATGAAGCTGTGTTTACATCGATTGGTGTAGATGGCTCAGAGATTACCGAAACGGTTGAGTTGAATATCCATGCGGGTGACAACGAAATCGAACTAACGGCTGATCTTCCGAATATTACTGTCGATACCGATGGTTCTGCCCAGTTTGCTTCGGTTGTGATTACCGAAGAGCAACTACTGGCGCAAGCATCTGATATTGATGGCGACGACCTTGATATTGAAAATCTCGAGCTAGTGGGTGAAAACTCAGAGCATGCAACACTGATTGACAACGGTGATGGTACTTGGACGGTGACACCAGATGAAAACTTCTACGGTGAAATTGAGCTGGGTTACCAAGTTTCTGATGGTGAACTGACTGATGACAACATAATTAACATCAACTTTGAGTCAGTGAATGATGCGCCAATCGTTTCTGGTCCAATGGTTCTATCGACAGACGAAGACCAAGGTATTGCGTTCAGTGCTGATGATTTACTGGCGAACACCACAGATGTAGAAGGTGATGCGCTGTCTATTTCTGACATCACTTACGGTGGTGATGACGGTGATTTAGTCGACAATGGTGATGGTACATTTACCTTCATGCCGAATGAAAACTTCAATGGTGAAATCGACATTGATTACAAGGTATTCGATGGCACCGATGAAGTTGCAACCCATCTAGATCTGACCGTTGTACCTGTTAATGATGTGCCGGTTCCGGGCGAGCCATTGCACACCCAAATGCTTGAAAACGGCTCTATGATCATCGAAGCGAAAGACCTATTGTCTGGCGCGACCGATGTTGATGGCGATATCCTGCATGTTGAGAATCTACTGCTTGTTGACCAATCACAAGGTACATTAACAGACAATGGAGACAATACTTTCACATTCGAACCTGCAGAGGACTTCTACGGTGAAGTGAATCTGACCTTCGATATCAGTGACGGTCAAGCCAGTGCACCAAGTACTGCAAGAGTAGACGTTGAAATTGTCAACGAAGGCCCTGAAGTGAGCGGCCCAATTGAAGCCGCTGTTGATGAAGATGGTTCAATCACTATCACTCAAGAGGATCTGTTAGCGAATGCAACGGATGTCGATGGCGATAACCTTGAAGCGGTTAACTTTGCGACCAACGATCCAAATGCGGTTGTTGTAGAAAACCCAGACGGTAGCTTCACGATTACACCAAGTGCTGATTTCTTTGGTGAGATTGAATTTACTTACGATGTCACTGACGCGATCGAAACTGTTGCAGCTGACCTTAACCTAACCGTAAACCCTATCAATGATGCACCAGACGTTCCAGACATGTCTTTCACAACGGAAGATGGTCAAGCGATCACCATTACAGAAGCTGAACTATTAGCACAAGCGACAGATGTTGAAGGTGATGAGCTTTCCGTACTGAACGTGACAAGTGCGAGTGATACGGTAGATGTGACAGACAATGGTGATGGTACATACACATTAACGCCAGAGCAGGGCTTCTTCGGCAATGTTGACTTAACGTTTGATGTGAGTGACGGCACCGACGTGGTGGCTGCAAACATCGACCTAAAAGTTGAGTTCGTTAATGATGCGCCAGAAGCAACGCCGATGGTTGCGGATGTCGACGAAGACGGTTCAATTCTCGTTACACAAGCGATGTTGCTGGAGAACGCGAGTGACCAAGATGGCGATGAACTGTTTGCGAGCGCGCTAGAAACCAACGATCCGAACGCCAGCATTGTAGACAATGGCGATGGTACTTACACAGTGACACCTTCGGAAAACTTCAATGGTGATATCGCATTCACGTATGAAGTAAGTGATGGTGAACTCAGTACCGCCAATGACATGACATTGACCGTGAATCCGGTGAATGACATTCCAATTGTTGCCCCAGGCATGTACCACATCGAAGAGGATGGCAGCATCCTGTTCACTCAAGAAGATCTATTGAGCGGCGCGATTGATATTGATGGCGGTGACCTCAGTGTTACTAGCATCAATTATTCTGGCGATGAAGGTACAGTCACCGATAACGGCGATGGCACGTTCAGCTTCGTTCCTGAAGAGCATTTCAGTGGTGATCTGCAGTTCAGCTTTACTGTGACGGACGGTACGGATGAGGTTGAACAAGACCTCAACGTCCATATTGAAGCAGTTGCGGATGCGCCGGATCTTGTGATAACCGATGGCGACGGCGTTAATGTTGATGACCAAGCTATTTTGGTTGAGCCAGGCGGCATTGTTGAGCTTAATATTGCGGCTGCGCTAGTAGACCAAGATCTATCTGAAACACTGACCGTAACTGTAGATGGTGTGCCTGAAGGTTCGGTTATTCAATACGATAATGAAGGCGTTCTGAATGACCAAGAAAACGGTATCACCAGTTACAACGATACTGAAATCACAGTAACGTTTGAAGGCGAAACCGCGGGATACCAAAACGCAGCGGGTTACTACAAAGTCGATGAAGACGGCAACATCACAGGTGTTGAAGTTGTCTACGAGAATGCATCACAAGTGGGTGGCGGCGGTGACCTTGTCCCTGGGCAAGATCAGTTCAGCTTCCAAGTAGAGGAAGGTGAGAGCTTTAACCTATTCTTAATTCCAAACGGACATCAGCACAACGACTTTGATGCGATGCAAGACGGTCAGTATGAGTTCCGTGCTGAGGACGGTTCGCCTGCGAACATGGATACGGTTGATCCTCAACTTGTGTTTGTGGCTGCTGATGGAACCGAAACCGTGGTTCAAAGCCAGAATGGTGACGCGATCTTCCATGGTGGTTCAAGCTCTCAGCTAAACCAAGATGGTATCGAACATACTCGTACTACGGTTAATGAAGACGGCGAGCTGGTTTATGGTTTTGAAGATTTGTATGGCGGCGGTGACGCTGACTACACAGATTTCAACTTCACAATCGATGTGGGTGAAGTGAACAGCCAAATCTACAGCGGTGAAGTGACCGTTGGCCCTGATGGTACGGTGAACTTACCGACAACGGCTATCGAAAATTCACTACAAATCCAGTTACCAGAAGACTTCAACGAACAGCTTGAAGTTCATGTAACGGCAACCGCAACAGAGCTATCGAATGATGATTCTGAAACGGTCTCTCAAACCATCTACATTAACGCGACAGGCGCGCACATTGAGCACGTACCTGAAGCACTTCCGGTTTCTGCAACAGTAGAAGAAGATGGTTCTATCACCATTACGCAAGAAGACTTGTTAGCCAATGCTCGTGATCTCGATGGCGACCAGCTGACGGCTCTGAATTTAGCAACCGATGATGAGAGCGTTACGATTACCGATAACGGTGATGGTACGTACACATTAACGCCAGATGCTGATTTCAATGGCAATGTTAGCTTTACGTTTGATGTATCTGATGGTGATGATGTTGTCTCTACCAACCTAGAGCTAACGGTTTCACCTGTGAACGATGGTCCAGAAGCACAAGACCAGACATTCACAGTCGGCGAAGATGGCGTGTTAACGTTCAATGACCAAGACCTATTAACAGGTGCGACGGACATTGAAGGAGATGACCTAAGTGTTGAAGGTGTAACTTACACTGGCACTGACGGTGTCCTAACCGATAATGGCGATGGCACATACAGCTTCGCGCCAAACGAAAACTTCAATGGCGATGTGAACTTCTCGTTCAATGTATCAGATGGTACCGATACGGTAACCGCTAACATTGATGTGAACGTGACGCCAGAGAACGATCCACCGGTTGCGGGTAGCACGTCTTACACGGTTCATGAAGACAACTCTATTACGATCAGTAACGAACAATTGCTAGCGAACTCTTCGGATATCGAAGGCGAAGTCGCAATTGATAACGTGACTTACAGTGGTAGCGACGGTGTTCTGGAAATCAACGGTGACGGTACATACACCTTCTCGCCAAACGAGAACTTTAATGGCGAAGTTAGCCTAGATGTTGTCGTGACGGATGAAGATGGAGCGACTGAAGCAACAACGGCGGGTATAACTGTCCTTGAGGTGAACGATCCGCCAGTTGCTGGCCCAACGTCATACACCATCGATGAAGATTCAGTACTGACTTTCAATGAGTCTCAAGTTCTGCTGAACGCTTCTGATATTGAAGGTGATGTTGAGCTTGTTGAGATCAACTACGATGGCCCAGACGGTATCTTCTCAATCAATGGTGACGGTACATGTATCTTCGCTCCGAATGAAAACTTCAACGGCCAAGTGCAATTGGATGTAACCATTCAAGATGAAGATGGCGCTCAAGTTGATACGTTTATTACGGTTGATGTATTACCAATCAACGACGTACCAGTATCAGGCGACCTGGCATACAGTGTTGAGGAAGACGGTTCGATTACCTTGAGCCAAGAGCAGCTTCTTTCTCAAGCGAGTGATGTAGACGGAGACGACCTTACTGCTTCTAACTTGATTGTTGATGGAGACGCGACGGTTGTTGCTAACGATGACGGCAGCTTTACCATTACGCCAGATGCGAACTTCAATGGTGACATTGACCTAACGTTCGACATTAGCGACGGTACCGATACGCTGGTTGCGACGGCTGACCTCACCGTTAATCCAGTTAATGACCTTCCACAACCACAAGATCAAACGTTCAGCATTGGCGAAGACGGCATCTTGAACTTCACAGATGAAGACTTGCTAACAGGTGCTACCGATATCGATGGGGATGACCTATCGGTTGAAGGCGTTACTTACACAGGTGCCGACGGTGTTCTTACTGACAATGGCGACGGAAGCTACAGCTTTGCGCCAAACGAGAACTTCAATGGTGATGTGAACTTCAGTTTTGATGTTTCAGATGGCACGGATACGGTTCAAGCCAACATTGATGTCAGCGTGACACCAGAGAATGATCCACCGGTTGCAGGTAGCACGTCTTACACCGTTCATGAAGACAACTCAATT
Organism: Vibrio sp. 10N.247.310.24; assembly: GCF_041467175.1. Lineage (NCBI taxonomy): Bacteria > Pseudomonadati > Pseudomonadota > Gammaproteobacteria > Vibrionales > Vibrionaceae > Vibrio > Vibrio sp. 10N.247.310.24. The sequence goes on along the minus strand of NZ_JBFSUD010000008.1, from coordinate 33,999 downwards.
ACCATCAGCGACGAACAGTTACTTGCTAACTCTTCGGACATTGAAGGTGATGTGGCCGTTGACAGCGTGACTTACACTGGCGCTGATGGTGTCTTTGAAGACAACGGTGACGGTACTTACACCTTCTCACCAAACGAAAACTTCAACGGCGAAGTTAGCCTTGATGTTGTCGTTACCGATGAAGAGGGTGCAACTGAAGCGACCACCGCGGGTATTACTGTACTTGAGGTGAACGATCCACCAATCGCAGGTTCAACGAGCTACTCAGTCAACGAAGACGAAGTTATCACCATCAGTTCAGAGCAACTGTTGGCGAACGCTTCTGATATCGAAGGTGAAGTGGCGATTGATAGCGTTAACTACACAGGTTCAGACGGTATCTTTAGCGACAATGGTGACGGAACATTCAGCTTCGCACCTAACGCTAACTTCGATGGCGATGTAAGCCTTGATGTTGTCGTTACTGATGAAGAAGGCGCAACCGCAACTACCACTGCAAGCATTGATGTTCTGCCTGTTAACGATGCTCCGGTATCGGGCGACTTGGCGTACAGCATGGACGAAGATGGTTCAATTACCTTGAGCCAAGAGCAATTACTTGCTCAAGCGAGCGATGTTGACGGCGATGACTTAACAGCGGCTAATCTAACTGTTGGTGGTGATGCGACCGTCACTGCAAACGATGACGGTAGCTTTACTATCACGCCAGATGCTAACTTCAATGGCGACATTGATTTGAACTTCGACATTACCGATGGTGATGCGACGCTTCAAGCAACGGCTGATCTTACCGTTAACCCTGTCAATGACTTGCCAACTGTCGGTGAGCCACAGTTTGTGACTCAAGAAGACACGAGCTTTACCTTTACAGAAGAGCAACTGCTGCAAAATGCGGGCGACATTGATGGCGATAACCTATCGGTTGAAAATGTGGCTTCAGATAGCGGTACTTTGGTTGATAACGGCGACGGTACTTATACATTCGCACCGAATGAAAACTTCGACGGCAATGTGAATGTGACGTTCGACGTGAATGACGGTACAGCGACAGTACCAGCAGAAGCGACGATTGATGTTCAATCTGTGGTTGATATGCCAGAGCTGTCGATTGCGTCTGACTTGGTCATTGCTTCAGACAACTTCGAGTCTGGCTCAAACGGTTGGAATACCGGTACTGAAAGCTCACAAGGCTTCGAATCAGGTGACATGCTAGGTCGTATTGGTGGCACTGGTGGCGATGAAGCTGTCAGCAAAACTTACGACATTCCAAGAGATGTGAGCGAAGTTAATATCTCGTTCAGTTTCTACGAAATTGATTCTTGGGATGGTGAGTCATTCCAAATCTTTGTCGGCGGTGAAGAGCTTACTTCGTTAGACAACTCGGCGTTCCAAACTCAAGATGGCACTACAACGCTTTACGACTCAGAGGGTAATGAAGTCGGCGAAGTGGTTCACGGCGTGTCGCAAGGTGAGGGCTTCAGTGGTTGGAATGACCAAGCACACCAAATCAACCTAACGGTACCAGTAGAAGACGGCCAACTTGAACTTGGCTTCGGTTCAACCCTGAATCAAAGCGTTAATGACGAATCGTTTGGTATCGACAACATCGAAATCACAGTGTCTGACGCGGAATACCAAATCATTGGTACCGAAGATACACCTGTACCACTCGATATTGATGCCGCTCTAACCGATACCGATGGCTCAGAAAACCTTGCTATCTTGATTGAAGACGTGCCAGAAGGCAGCTCGCTTTCTGCAGGTATCGATAACGGTGATGGCACTTGGTCATTGCAACCAGGCGAGCTAGAAGGGCTAGAGTTTATTCCTTCAGGTGACTTCAATGGTGATGTGGTTCTAACCGTGAATGCGACATCGACTGATGTTGATACGGGCACTACCGCAACGGCAACACAAGATGTGACGATTCATATCTCGCCAGCGAACGATGCTCCAGAAGTTGACGGTGATATTAGTGCCGTTACAGCCGAAGATAACAGCATCACGCTAACTCAAGAACAGTTGCTAGAGCACGCTGTCGACATTGATGGCGATGACCTATCAGCAATCAATCTAACCACCAATGATGAAAATGCGACCGTTCAAATGAACGACGATGGCAGTTTCACCATTACACCGAGCGAAAACTTCAACGGTAATATCGAATTTAGTTACGATGTAACCGATGGGGAAGACATGGTCGCTGCAGGCCTAGATTTGACAGTAACACCTGTCAATGATGCGCCAGAGCCACAAGACCAAGCATTCACTATTGGTGAAGATGGGGTTCTTAACTTCTCTGACGCTGACCTGTTAACGGGTGCAACGGATGTTGAAGGTGATGACTTAACGGTAGAAGGTGTGACATACACGGGTCCTGATGGCGTTCTTACTGATAATGGCGACGGAAGCTACAGCTTTGCGCCAAACGAGAACTTCAATGGTGATGTGAACTTCAGCTTTGATGTGTCAGATGGCACGGATACGGTTCAAGCGAACATCGATGTGAGCGTGACGCCTGAGAACGATCCACCAGTGGCGGGCAGCACGTCTTACACTGTGCATGAAGACAACTCAATCACGATCAGTAACGAACAGCTATTAGCCAACTCTTCAGATGTTGAAGGTGAGGTTGCGATTGATAGCGTGACTTACACTGGCAGTGATGGTGTGTTCGAAGACAACGGTGACGGCACTTACACCTTCTCTCCAAACGAGAACTTCAATGGTGATGTGAGTTTAGCGGTTGTTGTTACCGATGAAGAAGGGGCAACAGAAGCGACCACCGCGGGAATCACCGTACTTGAGGTTAACGATCCGCCAATCGCAGGTTCTACCAGCTACTCAGTGAACGAAGATGAAGTTATCACCATCAGTGCAGAGCAACTGTTGGCGAACTCTTCTGATATTGAAGGTGAAGTGGCGATTGATAGCGTTAACTACACAGGCGCTGACGGCATCTTTACTGATAATGGCGATGGAACATTCAGCTTCGCGCCGAACGCAAACTTCGACGGAGATGTTAGCCTCGATGTCGTGGTGACCGATGAGGATGGCGCAACGACAGCTACAACGGCAAGCATTGATGTGCTTCCAATTAACGATCCACCAGTATCGGGTGACTTGTCATACAGCATTGATGAAGATGGTTCGATTACTCTGACTCAAGAGCAATTGCTATCTCAAGCCTCGGATGTGGATGGTGATGATCTGACCGCAAGCAACTTAAGCGCAGGTGATAATGCAACCGTTGTTGATAATGGCGATGGCACCTTTACGGTAACGCCAGATGCTAACTTCAATGGCGATATCGACCTAAGCTTTGATATTTCGGACGGTACTGAGTCGATTGTGGCGAATGCCGATCTGACGGTTAACCCTGTTAATGACCTGCCAACTAACGACGATGTTTATGCCAATGTTGATGAAGACAACACCATCACTATCACGCAGGAGCAGCTACTTGCGAATGCCGCAGATATTGAAGGTGATGACCTTGTCGCTTCCGACTTAACCTTAGTGGGTGACGATGCAACGATTGTCGATAACGGCGATGGCACGTTCTCAATCACTCCAAGCGAAAACTTCAATGGCTACATCGATGTTGCCTACAGCATCAGCGATGGCGACACACCAATTGCCGCTAACTTAGGCTTGACCGTTGACCCAGTTAACGACGCGCCAATTGTTTCTGCTGATGTGGCGATAACCATTGAAGAAGATGGTTCATACACCATTACTCAAGAAGAGCTCCTACAATTCGCGACTGACATCGAAGACGATGACATGACCGCAATTATCGGAGAGCAAGGCGATGAAACGACCGTCACCGGTACTGTGTTGGATGCTGAAACTGGTAATCCAATCGCAGGTGCGGATGTTACGCTAACCGACAACGCAGGTCATTCTTACACGGCGGAGACGGATCAATCCGGTAACTACTCTGTGAGCGGTCCTGTTGTTGACCAAGGTACCGTCACTATTGAACAAGAAGGCTCTATTACTAGCAGCTTCTTAGTTCCAGCAGGCGAAGATACCAACGGTGGCGTAACCGCTATATCCGAAGTACTTGAAGAAACAGATATGCGTATCGTGGTCACATGGGGCGACAGTCCACGTGATATGGACAACCACTTATGGCTCTACGATACAGAGAATGGCAATGAGCTAGACCATATTTACTATCGCGACATGAGCCATGATCTTGGTGAAGGTAACGTTGTTCAACAAGATGTAGATGACACAAATGGTGGCGGCCCTGAAACCATCACCATTCCAAACTACCAAGATGCGGACATGCACTATTCAGTACACAACTACACAAGCAGAAGTTGGGATGTAGATGGTGTTGAAGATGTACAGGTTCAGGTATTTGTTGGCGATACATTGGTTGAAACCTTTAGCCCTGATCTATCGGAAAACCCATCGGGCGACCACTGGCATGTATTCGATATCGTGAACGGCGTTATAGTTCCAAGCCAAGATGTAGGCACTCAAAATGCATTCGACTTGCCAACGGCAGAAGAAGCGCTCGCGAATGAAAACGGCATTGATATCTCTGAATTGCTAACCGGCGAGGAAGGTGATGATTCTGGTGAAACGGGTGGTAACGAACCAAGTGTTGGAGATGTTTCAATTGAGAACGCTCTTATCACTGACAATGGTGACGGCACTTACACCATTACACCGGAAGAGAACTTCAACGGTGAATTCTCCATTAGCTACAACGTGGACGATGGCAACGGTGGAGTTACGCCTGCGGAACTTGACGTTACCGTAACAGCAGTTAATGACCTTTCGGTTATTTACGACCACGACTACACCATTAATGAAGATGGCTCGCTGATCTTTACCGATGAACAGCTATTGGCTGGTGCAACGGATATTGATGGCGATGACCTTTCTGTCGAGTCGGTTAATTACGAAGGCACCGACGGTGTGTTCACGGATAACGGTGATGGCACTTACACCTTCGCTCCAAACGAGAACTTCAATGGTAATGTCGACCTCACTTACGATGTGAGCGATGGTACAGATGTTGTATCGGCGAACATTGATGTTCAAGTGGTTCCAATCAATGACGTACCAGTTGCAGGCACAACCTCTTACAGCGTTGAAGAAGACGGCAGTATTACCCTAAGCGATGCACAACTTCTGGCGAACAGCTCGGATGTTGAAGGGGAAGTGTTTGTCAGCGATGTAAGCTACAGCGGCACTGATGGTGTATTCACTGATAATGGTGATGGTACTTACACCTTTGCTCCAAACGAAAACTTTAACGGTGACATCAGTCTTGATGTATCTGTTATGGATGAAGATGGCGCAACCGCTGAAACAACCGCTGGTATCGACGTCATTGCTGTTAATGACTTGCCAGTTGCAGGTTCAACGACCTACGGCGTTGACGAAGATAACGTGATTACCGTCTCTGAAGCACAGCTTCTTGCGAACAGCTCAGACATTGAAGGTGATGTATCCGTTAGCGACGTTTCCTACTCAGGCGCAGACGGTATCTTCACTGACAATGGCGATGGTACTTACAGCTTCGCACCAAATGAAAACTTCAACGGCAATGTCAGCCTAGATGTCACCGTTGCAGATGAAGACGGTGCAACCGCTCAAACGACTGCGGGTATTGATGTTATCGCGGTCAACGATGCACCAGTATCGGGTGACTTGGCTTACTCAGTGGATGAAGATGGTTCAATCACGCTAAGCCAAGAGCAACTGCTTGCTCAAGCATCGGATGTGGACGGTGATGATCTTACCGCTGCCAACCTAACCGCGGGTGATAACGCTACAGTTACGGCAAACGATGATGGTTCATTTACCATTACCCCAGATGCTGACTTCAATGGCGATATTGACCTAAGCTTCGACCTTTCTGATGGTACTGAAACGGTTGTTGCAACGGCCGACCTTACTGTGAATCCAGTGAATGACATCGCAGTTGTAGAAAATGTCGCTTACACCATTGAAGAAGACGGTTCGCTTACCTTTACTGATGAGCAACTGCTAGCGGGTGCTTCTGATATTGATGGTGATGAGCTTTCAGTTGCCGATGTGTCTTACACTGGCGCAGAGGGTGTGTTCACCGACAATGGCGATGGCACTTACACCTTTGCACCGAACGAGAACTTCAATGGTGACGTAAGTCTGGACTTCTCAGTATCTGACGGTACAGAGACGGTTGATGCAAATATCGACGTAACTGTAACAGACGTTAACGATGCACCAGTGGCAGGCGCAACGTCTTACCAAATGAACGAAGATGGCACCATCACATTGAGCCCTGAGCAGTTGATTGCTAATAGCTCCGATGTGGACGGTGAAGTGTCGCTTGATAGCGTGAGCTACTCAGGTGCAGACGGTATCTTGGTTCAAAATGAAGATGGTTCGGTAACGTTCGCACCAAACGAAAACTTTAACGGCGACATCAACCTTGATGTGACGGTTATTGATGACGACGGTGCAACGGCTCAGACTACCGCTGGTATTGAAGTTATTGCAGTTAACGACGCACCAGTGGCCGGAAACGTCGCTTACTCGGTTGATGAAGACGGTTCAATTACGCTATCTCAAGAGCAGCTGCTGGCTAACGCATCTGATGTTGATGGTGATGCACTAACCGCAAGCAACCTATCTGCAGGTGACAATGCGACTGTAACAGCGAACGAAGATGGTTCATTTACTATCACTCCGGATGCTGATTTCAACGGTGACATTGATTTGAGCTTCGATGTGTCAGATGGCCTTGAAACTGTTCAAGCTGGCGTCGACCTAACGGTTAACCCAGTCAATGACCTACCAACAGCAGAAGACCAAAACTTTACTGTTGAGGAAGATGGAACGCTAATCTTCACGGATGCAGACCTATTAGCAGGTGCTGCAGACATTGACGGCGATGACTTGTCTATCGTTGACGTGTCTTACACGGGTGCAGAAGGTGTGTTCACGGATAACGGTGATGGCACTTATAGTTTTGCTCCGAACGAGAACTTCAATGGCGATGTCAACCTAGGCTTCACAGTGACTGATGGCACTGAGACAGTCGATGCCAATATTGGTGTGACGGTAACGGATGTTAACGATGCACCAGTAGCGGGTTCTACGTCTTATCAAATGAACGAAGATGGCACCATTACAATCAGCCCTGAGCAGTTAATTGCTAATAGCTCGGACGTTGATGGTGAAGTGTCGCTTGAAAGCGTGACTTACTCAGGCTCTGACGGCACCTTGGTTCAAAACGATAATGGTTCTGTGACCTTCACGCCAAGTGAGAACTTTAACGGTGATATCAGCCTAGATGTGGTTGTAACCGACGATGACGGTGCGACTGCTACAACAACGGCAGGCATCGAAGTTCTAGCCGTGAACGATGAGCCTGAATCCGAGGATGTGAAACTTACGACAGCCGAAGACAGCACCATTCTTATCACACAAGACATGTTATTGGCTCAGGCGACGGATATTGATAACACCGTAGATGAGCTGTCAGCTTCTGGTCTACAAATCGACCCTAGCTTGGGTGAGTTGCTAGACAACGAAGATGGTACTTGGTCATTTACACCAAACGAAAACTTCAATGGCGATGTGCCAATGACGTTTAACGTTAGCGATGGCCAAGAGACAATCTCAGTCGACGGTAACATCGATGTCACGCCAGTGAACGATGCACCTGAAGCGCCAATGATTGAGATGCAAGGCGAAGAAGATGTGGTCATGGTGATTGACCCAGCTTACATCGCGGATCAAGTCACAGACCTTGATGGCGACGAGATCAGCATCGAGAGCATCACAGTTCGAGCTCCAGCGAATGCGACCTTAACGCAGCAACCAGACGGCATGTATCACTTAGTGACTACTCAAGACTTTAATGGCTTAGTAGAACTCGGTTATCAAGCAACTGACGGGGAAGAAGTGGTTGATGGCTCGTTGAATGTGGATATCATTCCTGTTAACGACGCACCGTTTAACGTCGGTAACGCGATGATGACCACAGACGAAGATGGCGCGTTCACCTTCGATGCTGGCGACTTGATGAACTTGTTCGGTGACATTGATACGGCGGACCTTGTTGTTTCTCGCATTATTACCGCAGATGGTGAAGATGGTGGTGAAGTAACGGACAACGGTGATGGAACTTGGACATTCACACCAACGGGCGACTTTGCGGGTGTTTCTGACCTACAAGTGGTCGTGAGTGACGGTGAGTTTGAAACGGTTCTCGATGTTCCGGTGTACGTCCGTCCTGTCGCAGATGGCGCAGTTATTTCAACTGACCATGACGGTCCATTAGTGTTCGGTGAAGATGAAACCGGTCACTTAGGACTGAATGTTGGACTAGTCGATGATTCAGAAACGCTAAGTAACCTAGTGATGACAGGTTTCCCTGTTGGATTCGAGGTAACCGATGGTGTGAATACCGTGATGATCACTGAGCCGGGTCAATACATCGACCTGTTCGACTGGGATATCTCAAACATTCAAATGACGCCGCCTGAAGACTTCCATGGTGAGTTCTTCGTAACCGTAAGTGCAACAACGGTTGATTACGGAGATGAGCCAGAAGCGTTTGAAGATGGCATCGATTCAGGTGACTTCGAGACCGTGGCGGGTGATTCCATCATCCTAACCGCTGATGATCTAATCGGATTGGCTGAGAATGTCGATGCAGACAGCGACGATGAAGTGAAACTGGTTCATCTAGCAGACCGCAGCCAAGGTGAGATTGTCGATAATGGCGATGGCACTTGGACGTTCACACCTGCACCAGGCTTTACTGGCGAAGCAGACATTGCTTACGTGGTTGATAAAGATGGCGTGCTTCACGATGAGCAAACTGGCGTGGTCGTGAAAGAGGGCGATTCACAAGAGAATGCAGCACCAGAAGTTAACAGCATCACAACGACGGAAATCGCAGCCGATGCAACCTTGTCGTTTACTGATGAAGACATGTTAGCGAACCTGACCGATGCAGAGGGCGATAGCTTGAGCATTGAGTCAGTGAGCTTGATGGAAGGTCAAGGCGTAATTGAGAGCGATAACCAAGGTAACTATCAATTCACACCTGCTGAAGACTACACCGGCGATGTTCAAGTTGGGTTTATTGCGACTGATGGCGAAAATCGCATCGAAAGCTTCTTCAATGTGGATATTCAAGGTGGCGATGAAGCAGCGGCGAGTGAAGGTTATGTCTTAGCGGATGATGGTTCACTAACTATCACCGAGTCACAGCTGGTGGATGAGTTAGGCGTGAGTGATTCTGCACAAGTTGTTGATGTTGCAGACGCGAACGATGCAGGCTTCTTTGCTGAATCTGGCGAAGGTGAGTGGACTTACTGGCCAAACGAAGACTTTGACGGCAACTTAGCGATGAATGTCGACGTTAACGATGGTGGTGAGGTGTCGAGCCATAGCTTAAGTATCCAAGTAGCCGATGACTCAGCACAGAGTGATGAACCACAAGCACAAGCCGCTCAAGCAACGGAAGAGCAGCAAGTGGAAGTCGCACTACAAGCTGATGACCAAGCTCAGGATGCTGAAACCGAAGACAGCGTGGCTGATGTAACGGCGGCTCCGGGCGATACTATCTCTATCTCGATTCCAGATGAGGTGAGTGGTAACGAATCGGTTGATTATGCTGAAATGTCGGGCTTACCTGAGGGATCTACTGTGAGTAACGCATTGGATAACGGTGATGGTAGTTTCACAATCAGCGGCAACTTAGAGCAGTCTGTATCGGTTGAACTTCCTGAGGGTTACGAAGGTACTAGCGAGATCCAATTCCAAGGTTATGACGAATTGGGTAGCTCAATAGACGGTGCAAGCGGCTCTGTGGACGTTGAAGTCGATGATCAATACACCATGCAAGGTTCTACTCAAGAGCAGCAACCAGACATGGCGGGTATGGAATCCGGCGGTAGCGATTGGACAAGTTCTGGTGGTCAAGATCAAGGTGTTGACTTCACGGACGACTCTGGAAGCTTCGATTCAGATTCTCAAACTGGAACCGATCAAGGCAACGACTTCGACCAAAGCTCGATTTAATCGAGAGGGCTTGGTTTTAGTCTGAACCGACATTTAGTCTAAACCGACAAGTAGGCAGGGCAGCGTGATGTTGCCCTCGTTAAAGCCATGCAGAGTCGCCTTTGCGTGGCTTTTTTATTTGTTTTTGTCTCGCTAAATAGACTTGAGAACAGATAAAAATGTCCTTAATTATTAGAAGAGTTAATTAAAAGGAGGGACGACATGTATCGATATGTCAGTTCGCCACAAGCGTCGAAATACATCGTGCCACCACCTCAACATCGTGAGTTGTCGAGTGTGGATGTTCCTGAGTCTGAATTGGAGATGCGAGAAATTCTAAATAATTGGTTTGCCGATGGTTTGGCTCCGATTATTCAAAGTGATGGCGATTACATTTCGGCAAGCGACCAAGTGCGATTTGAAAAACTTAGCCGCACGGTTGGCATGTTATTGAGGAACAAAGACTATTACTTTGCCACTAAGCGTATCCTATCTTTGTGGGAGCAAGATTGCCTTGAAACCACCTATGTTAATTACCTCATTCTACGCAGCGAAAGAGGTACTTCGTTAAGGTGATTAAACGCAGCCTGGATTCGCTGACCATGATTGCTTGTTTTGAGAGCTATGATGACTCAAGTTTGCTAAGAAGCAGGCAAACAAAAAGGGCAAGCTTTTGAGGCTCACCCTTGTGATTGTTCTTTAAATGTCTATTTAGCTATTTAGACCCAACCATCAAATTTCAGTCGTTTTTGAATCCTCTCGACCGCTTCTTTCTGCATCTGTCTAACTCGCTCATTAGAGACATTCACATCCAACATTTGTCCAACCTCAGACAGTGTTTTCACCTTGTTGTCGAAGAAACCAAAACGGTGAATAAGAACCTTCTGCAATTTAGGTGGCAGTGTGTTTATGATCTGCTCTAGCGCATGTGTAAATGATTGGTCTTCACAGTCTTGTTGAGGATCGGGGATGTATTCACTTTCGCACTGTTCAAGTACAAGTGGTGCGTGGCTGATACCAACCGTCGTTGTTACGTCAATAAACCCGCTTAACGCAACCAGTTGATCGACACGTTCAGCTTTTACGCCTGAGCTATTCGATAATTCTGAGATCGAGATTTCTTTGCGCATTTTTTTGCTTACATCGAGCTTCTTTGATGCAAGGCTATTAATTTCTTTACACACATGAGCAGGTAAGCGAACGGTACGACCTTTATTCATTAAGGCCGCTTCAATATTTTCGCGAATCCACCACACAGCATAAGTGGAAAAACGATAGCCGGGTTCTGGATCGTACTTATCGATGGCCTTGATTAAGCCAATATTCCCTTCTTCGATAAGGTCGAGCAGTGTGAAGTTGTTGCCTTTGCGTTTTAGATAACTTTTTGCGATTTTTACAACGAGGCGTAGATTCGATTCGATCATGATGTCACGTGCATGTTTGTCACCCGTACGATTCAACTTTGCGTAATACAATTCATCTTCACGCGATAACAGATCAATGCCCACGATATCCTTTAGATAGTGAGCATAAGGTTCTGTAGCAGTTGAAAATGATTCTTTAATGGGAGTTTCATTCGTGAGCCCCTGAAACGCAGCAAAATTGTCATTGTTCATTTCCTTGTCCTTATCTAGCCGACTGAACGTTTTATTTATTTTATTATTATGTCACCAGGTGAATAACACTTGGTTTCATTGAAGTGTAGGTAACAGTTTCTTCTTTACCAATAAATAAAATGCAATTTCGTATGTTTATGTCACAAAAAAATCTACAAATATTTAACTATTTTGCATCCCATCGAGTGTGACGGTTTTTTGTTCAAGACATGTATGTAGGAGGTCTATAAAGTGTTGCTATGTTTGAGCTTATCTAGATAAATACCATGAATTTATAGGCGTGGATTAGCTATATCATTGAGAGAGAAAATGATAAGGAAAATGACAAGAGTCGAGGTTCAATGTTTCCAAATACCTCAACTCCTTTGGCTACTAAGTTTCACCACGTAACTCTTAGTTCTATCGACTAATAAGTGCTGAGCACATCATCGATTTGTTGATTGATGATTTTTACTTCGCTGTAGATAACCGAAAGGTCATCCGTTTGAGGTGCTAGTTTATTGGATGTGTTTTGCTCGACTCTTTCTAAGGCCGCTGTAGCTGTTTCTTCGCCGAAGCTGGCTAATATGCCTTTTAATGTATGTACGATAAAATGAAGCTTGCCCCAATCTTGTTGCTGTACCAGTTCTTGTATCTCTTCTAATGAATTGCCATGGTCTTCTTGATACACAGACAATACAGCGAAGATTATTTCTCTGTCATTATCTAAGTAGGCATTTAAGGCATCGATATCTAGCATATAGACTCCTGTTGGCTGTATGTTGAAAATGGGCTAGGCGGCTTACTCGAAAAACCAGATCTTAATGAATCACTAATCCATTGATTCCATTTTGGAGGAAGTTCTAACTGTAAAATTTCTCTTAAATAGTCGTCGCTAAGTTTTTCATCTATATGAGCTTTATGAACGGCATATATATAGTCAAGTTTGGCGGCAACTGAATATGGGTAACTGTGAATATAGTCTTTTAATTCCTGTATTGACCCAAAGTTATCAATGTTTATACAAGTTGAAGGGTCGACATTTTTGGACTCAAGTTTGTGGTTTACTGCTTCTCCACGAGATTTTAGGCATTCCACTGCTAAGTGATAAAGAGAGTACTCCCCAAAATGGACGAGCAGTGGTAATAGTTGATCGAGCAAGTAAGTTGGTTGGCTGTGGAAATTATTCGCTAACAGCGTTGAAGCTCTAATCACTTTTTTGTGGGCAACCTGAGGGCTATTTTCGATGAGCAAGATACTGCTCTGAAACAGGGCAAGGCTGGCTAAAACCTGCTGCTGTTGTTTTACCGGAAGTTTCAGGTTTACTAACTCGGTGAATTGGTTGGCGTGCTCAAGCAAAATACGTTTGTACTTTAGTTGCGTCTCGCGCTGATAAGTCGCTTTTAACGAATTAAAGTGCGCACAAATGGAGTGAATGACATCAATGTCAGCAGCTGAAATATGGGTCGCATACATCTCACCTAACTTTATGATCATACGTGTGTTGTCTGCGTTCTCAGCTAAGTCAATCGCCCTGATTGCACGATGGCTGATACTTGGTGTCATCTCAAATGCACGAATCGCTAATTTCAGAGCAGGAAGCAGCATCTTATGTTTTTCGTAGATACAGCTTAAGCAATCAATGACGCTCAATGAGAGTGGCTGCGCGATCAGAAAGTTGTGGAGCTTATCTATGGCTAGCTCCTGTTTGCCTAAACTGTCGAGAATCAGAGCTTCAGCAACCAGTTTCGTCGGGTGCATGTTGGTTTTCGAGTGGCTAATGACGCTAGAGAGTAATTGCCATTTCTTACCAGAAATTAAATGTTCAATCAGTGTCGCTTCGAATTGAACGCTAGTGCCATTAGGCGAGAGCGCTAATGCTTGAGCCAATTTATCCTGACTGGTGATTGGATATAACTCGTTCAGTTGTGTCAGCTTCTTCGAGATGGACACAGCACTTTGGATCTTTTTACCTAACCTCTGAGTATGAATCGGTTTAGAAACGAAATGGTGTGCCTCACCTGAAAGGGCAGTTAATACCGTTTCTTGCCGCATATCTCCGGAGAGTAAAATTGTCGCAACCGTATGGTCGATGAGCCTATTTCGATACAGAATTCCTAATAGTTCAAAGCCCGTGAAGAATTGCTCTAAGTGGTAATCGATGAGGAGTACATGAAAAGAGTGAGTCTCGACCGCTTTAATTGCTTGTCGATAGTCGGTCGCAATAAAGATGCAATCATGCGCAATGCCCAAGCTCGAGAGTTGCTGCTTTATAAGAATAGTTGCACTCTTGGAGTCGTCGACAATTAAAACTCGTAGGTCAGGTGGTAAGGTCAAATCCATTTTCCTCAATACCAAATGTTATTTTTAATTTAGGCGTCAAGTTGCACATTGTCAAGGTGCCAATATCACAGACAAACACTCAATAAACTATTGGTAATTAAGGAGTATTCGATAGCATTTGTGAAAGACTTCAAACGCAGGTTACTTTTACCTGATTTTCGTTGGGCTATACGTGTTTTAGAAATAAAAAAGAGGCAAGCCGATAAGCTTACCTCTCAGTTTAATTGTTCGATTTTTTATTCGAAATGTTGTTCTTTTCTTGAAGCTTTATTAAACAAAACTCTAGCGCTAATCACGCATATTTAGAATCAATACTGCAGCTAAAGCCAAGAACGCCGTCATCATTAAGAACACATCGTTGTAAGCCATGATAGCGGCGTCACGTTGCATTGTGCCAAGTAGGCTAGCTTGCGCTTGTTGCATCGCCGTTGCGGCATCACTGCCAGATTGAATAAAGAACGCTTGTTGATCTTTGAGCGTTTGCCAACCCAATTGGCTAACTGAAGGCAGCGACTCTTTGATATGAGCCAAATGCTCGCGCGTCTTGTTATCTAGCAACGTAGCAATAATCGCGATACTAAATGCGCCCCCTAGGTTGCGCATTACGTTGGTTAAGGTTGAAGCGTCAGGCGTGTCCATTTTGCTGATGTTTTTCATCGCAACCAAAGACAGCGGAACCATAATAAACGGGCTACCGATAGCGCGCAGAACCATGGACAAGATCAACTGTTGGCCACCAAAATCAATCGTCATATGTGTATTCACGTAACAACTGAAGCCAAACATCGCGAAACCAAAGGTCACTAAGTACTTAGGCTTAATGATTTGCGTCAGCTTAGGAACGATTGGGAATATCAACAACTGTGGGAAACCCATCCACATCAAGACTTCACCAATCTCCATCGCATTGTATTGCTGAATTTGAGTGAGGTACATTGGCAGTACATAGATAGAGCCGAGCAATGCCATCCCTAGAATCAAATAGGCGATACAAGACATAGCAAACTGCCCATCCCGCAATAGCCGCAAATTCACCAATGGCTTTTTGTGTTGGAGTTCGTTTATCACGAAGTAAACCAAAGTCACTGCAGACACAATACTCAAGCCTATGATGAAGCTCGAACTGAACCACTCTTCACGGTTACCTTCTTCTAGCACCACTTCTAAACAACCTAGCCCTAACGCCATGGTCGCGATACCAAACCAGTCGGCTTTTTTCAGTGTGCCAAGGTCGAGCTTTTCATCATCCAAGCCATATCGGATCATGGTGATCACAAGCAAAGCCGGCGGAATATTGATATAGAAAATATAGTGCCACGAGAAGTTCTCCGTCAGCCAACCACCAAATGTTGGGCCGATCGATGGAGCAAAGGTCGCGGTTACGCCAAACAGTGCCATACCCACAGCACGTTTGTTAACAGGTAATAACTGAATCACTAACGAGAAAGCAAGCGGGATTAAAGCACCACCACTGAAGCCTTGCATCGCGCGGAATACAATCATCGAGGTCATGTTCCAAGAAAACGAACACAACAAAGATGAAATGGTGAAGATGGCCGTCGTCCACGTGATATAACGGCGTTTACCGAGCGCTTTAGAAAGCCAACCACTGAGTGGGATAGCGATCATCTCTGCGACTAGGTAAGACGTAGAGATCCACGAGCTTTCATCCAAGGTGGCAGACAGCGCACCTTGAATGTCTTTGAGAGACGAGTTGGTGATCTGAATATCCAAGATCGCCATAAACGCGCCGATTAAGCCGCCAAAAAGGGCGATCCAATGGCGTCTCGAAACCTCGTCATCATCATTTGTTTGGGTGACAACACCAGTGTTACTCATGGTCTAGCCTCGTTTATCGATGGTCGCTACCACAGACAAACCAGGGAGCAGTCGACCTTTCAACTCTTGCTGATCTGGAATCGTAATTTTCACCGGTACACGCTGAACGATTTTAGTGAAGTTACCGGTCGCGTTTTCTGGTGGTAGGAGCGCAAACTTAGCGCCAGTCGCAGGGGAGAAGCTGTCTACCACGCCTTCAAGTGGTTGACCCGGAAAGGCATCCAGTTCGACTTCTACGGTTTGGCCTTTATGAATACCGCTTAATTGAGTTTCTTTGAAGTTAGCTTCAATCCACACTTGGTTGTTTGGTACCAAACTCATCAATGGCGCGCCTGCTTGAATCAGCAAGCCTTCACGGACGCTACGTTTACCAATCACGCCATCCGCTGGCGCGTAGACCTTGGTGTAATCAAGGTTAAGTTGTGCTTGATCTCTTTGTGCTTGAGCTTCAGTCACGGATGCGTTTGCTTGTTCGATTTCACTCGCAATCACGATTAGTTGATCATTACTTGCGACAAGGTTTGCTTTTGCTTCTTCAAGTTCTGCTTGGGTGACTTTTTGTTGTGCGACCATGCTGTCGACTTCATCTTGCGAAGCATAGTTACGCTTTAATAAGCTACGAGAACGCACGACTTGTTGGATTGCACGCTCGTATTCAGCTTGTGCGGAATCAACACGGCTCTCAGCTTGATTTATTTGGCTACGTTGTAACGTTTGTTGAGCGATAAGGTTGTGTACGCTTGATTGAACGACGCTTAAATGCGCATTCGCCTGAGCAAGTGCAGATTGGTAATCACGATCATCAATTTGAACCAACAAGTCACCTTGTTTAACCGATTGGTTATCACTCACGTAAGACTTAACAATATAACCCGACACCTTCGGGCTTATATTAGTGATGTCGCCTTGCAGGTAGGCATTGTCGGTTGACTCGAAGTACTGGCCATAGCCATACCAATATCCAGCGCCAGCTAAGCCTAATGACAGCATGATCGCAGTAGCAATAAGCGGGGCTTTTTTACGTTTTTTTGTGCTTACTGATTGCGAAGCGTTGTTGTTCTCTGTCATTTTTTATTTCTCATTTTGTTTTTATTTAGATGTAACGAATTGTAAATGAATTCGATTGATTGATAAGATAGGAAAAAAGGGAAACACTGTTGCGTGAATCTTACTAATAGGGCTTTGGGAGAAGTACGATGGACTTAAATGCTGTGACTGTTTTTACACAAGTTGTTGATTGTGGGAGTTTCACGCACGCAGCTGAAGCATTGAACATGACCAAGTCGACCGTCAGCCGAAAGCTAGACGAGCTGGAACAGCACCTAGGTGTGAGGTTGATCACTCGTTCGACACGAAGTTTAGTTTTAACGCCAGAGGGTGAGCGCTTTTATCAGTCGAGCATGCAGATGCAAGAGATCATGAACCAAGCTGAGTTAGAGGTTTCTGCCAATCAGGATTTGATCCGAGGGCAGTTGAATGTTGTGTTGCCTGTCGAATTGGGGCATCAAGTATTAGCCACATACATCCACAGTTTCCTAAAAGAGCACCCAAACGTGACTTTGAACTTAGAACTATCGAATCGAGAAGTCGACATCATTGCGGAGGGGATCGATCTTTACGCACAAATTGGTGAGCTAGTGGACTCGAGCTTGGTTTCTCGTTACCTCACAACATCGAAGCGTGTATTGGTAGCCAGCCCTGAGTATTTAGAACAGTTCGGTGAAATCTCTTCACCCGATGACCTTAAGCCTCCATTTAGGATGATTGAGGTCGTGAACAAGGCGGCACGTCTACCTAAGTGGCATTTGCAATTAGAAGGCGGTGAGTCGATTTTGATCGATCTACCGTGTCAGTTGCGGGTGAATACCATCACGGCATGCCTAACAGCGTGTGTGGATGGGCTCGGCTTGGCGGTGCTTCCTGAATTCATTTGTCGGGAACACTTCAAGACAGGTAAGCTGATTCGCTTGTTACCTGAATATGAGATGCCAGAAGTTTCAGTAAGCCTAGTGTATGCAGACAGACAGTTGATGCCGAAACGTAAGAAGGTCTTTATCGACTATCTACTGACTGCTTTTCAAAATAGGAAGCACAAGTAACGGGCTGAACATTAGCGGTTAAATAAGTGCTTAAGCTTCCTATTATTCGTTTTTGTCTAAACCGTATCGAAGCTAACTATGATTGGGCTGCCAGTCGACGACTTGCCCATTCGCCAATATAGCTTTGACCGATAGGGCAGCAATATCGATACCGTTGTAACGAAATGCCTTGTTAGAGAAGTTGGCAATGATCTTACTCCCGTCACTGAACTCGGTTTGTTGAACTTCGCCGCTTTTGTCTAACCATATGAAATCGACTAATTGTTTATCCCATAGCTGCTCATGTATTGGCTCAAATCCATCTTGATAGTGCTTCAAAGCCTTAAGCCTTGGACTTGAGCTCGATAACGCTTCATCTCGTGTTAAGTGAACCATGGCTGGCGTGTTGTAAAGCATGGCAGTCAAATCACGATGGGCTTTCACATTGGTGAATTTCAAGCTGTCTGAATGCCAGTGGTGTGTGTTAATCACTTCGTCGTGAAATACGGTTTGGTATAGTGGAATTCGGTATTGAGGCGAAAACAGCAATGACTTGTAGGGTTCTTTGACCTTAGCTGACTTGAAGAAAAAGTCAGGTTTATGGTCTGGATACCAACGACCCAAGTAATAAGGTGATTGTAGGTCTTCTTTCATCTCTTTGTCTGACCAACCAAAGCCGACCGTTTCTAAGCCGTGTGCAAAAGCGATGCCTTTTGTCGTCAGGCTATTACCATCTTCAGAACCAAGCACCAAATCGGGTTGATCGCTTAACCACTGCATTCGGTTATTGAAGGCAGAAAGCATATCCGTCTCACTGCTATTATCGCTGTAGTCCTCACGCGCCATCGCAGTCGCATCAACATCTAGGAACAGGCTATTGAAGTGACCAAAACGCATGATGTCTACGGCGCGCTGTTTTACATAATCCAAATGGCAATTCGGGTTCAAGTAAAAACCGTTTCCTCGAAACCCTTTTTTTAGGCTGCCATCCGCCATTTCAATCGCACAACTTTCACGCATCGGTTTTGGTAATTGGGCGGTTAGCCAGTTGTCATTGAGCTTCGCAGGGATGGCTGTGTTGTAGGAGTCATAGGTTCCAACCAGATAACCAGATTGCTTAGCCAGTTCTACTGCATTCGGTTGATAGAATGCTGGCATCCAGTTATCAAAACCTAACCAAAGCTTATTCAAGCCCGCTTTGTTTAGATTGTTGACCATGCCTGATGACAAGGCTTGTCCCCAAGTATCCGGTGCATTGAGATAAGAAGAGGCATGCTTAATCAACCAGCTTTTCTTGCTCTGAGCAGCGGTGTGTTGAGCTTTTATGGTGTTATCAGACAGTGTTGGCGTTGCAACAGGATACAAGCTTTGTAATGACTGGTTAATAGAGTCCAACAACAGTTGTTTGTGATACTGGCTAAACCAATCTTTGCCTTTAGACAGAGGGGATAACTCACGCTTCGCTTCACTTGAAATGTTTAATTGTGAGTCCTCTAGATACCAAGCGTTTAATCCCCACCAGTCGCTCACATCTTGGATACTCAAAGGGTCTTTACCAAACAAGTAGACGTGGCTTGCGCCGATTAGCTTATTCACATCTGGGTTACGCTTTTGCTTTTCGACAAGCGATTCAGAGAGACCATTCTCAATACGCCAATCACGGTATAGTTTAGCGCCATCTAACCAAGAACCTCCAAGTGTTATCCGAACCGTAAAAGGCTGTGATTGATTCAGCGTTGTAAATTGGTGTGAAGCGCTCATATCAATCTTGGTTTTCTCATCAGAGGACGTATCCGACGATACATCAGAAAAGAACAATTGGTTGTTTGTCGGGTTAATCAACTGATAACTGATGAATTGATCATTCTGTTGTACCGTCCAAAATGGCATTTTTAAGTCTTGAGTGGTGTTACTTCCTGAATGGTTGTCGACTAGATAACTACCCCAAAGCTTGTTATTTGTAGGTACACGCATGCCTTCGCTAAAAGGAAGAAATAGGGTCTGAGTTTGTTGTTCTGCAAGATCAAACCACGCCAACTCTACGGGCTGGTTACGTTTCACCTGTATATTTGAAGGGAAGCTGAACTGAAAAGTGAGTTGATCTTGATTTAGTTCTGCCTCAATGTTTATCCCACTAGGTACTAAGGTCCAAGTTGCGGTCTTTGCTGAGTTAGTTTTATCGGAAAGACCAATGACTAGATTCGTCACTTTCTGTGGTTGGTTATCAACGGTGAGAGCGCCGCTGTTAACGCTTAAGCCGTTCCAATCTATCTCTAAAGTATTCGATGAAATAGAGACTGTATTGCTGGTAGTGGTGTTAGCGCTAACGCTGCTATTACTGGTGAGCGTTATTTGGCTCGCTTGTGCATTGGATGAAAACAGACAAGCTGTTGTTAAAGCTACAATGGCACAAGTAGAAAGATTGAGTGGGTGACGTACGCTGAGCATATCTAGATTCCGTAAAGGGTAAGTACGGTTATTACACCCAAGTAGCGCTAGTGCTTTGTCACCTATATGTCTCTATTTTCTGCATTACCTAGTTTCTAATCTTCTTCTGAAAGCATTCCATTAGAAAGGCACCGTGACACGCTGCACATATTGGACTTCAATCGTACCTTGGTATTCAAACATTTCAACCGAAGCACTCAAGTGTTTAGCATTAGTCCCTAGTGGGCTTTCTGTGGGAACGGGTGCTTGCGCTGTCTTGATTGGCACTTTGTAGCCTAACAGGTTGTAGTTCTCATCGAACCATTGCCAACTCACATTGGCGTTAGGGCAGTTGTCGATCACCTTCGGTGGCGTGATCACGATATGTGGTTCGCTGAGTTTACTTTCGAGTGTTAACCATCGCTTGCTGTTGTCTAAAGCGACAACAATAGGATAGTGGTTCGAACCTATCCTTAGTTGATAAACACCAGATTCGGGTTTGATAAACATTTCACCGGTCTCAATCTCTTGATACTCATTGTTAGAAGCGAGTTGTCCATCGAGAAGGACTTTACCTTTAGGGGAGGCCAGAGAGATAGGTTGTGTTTGGGTTTTCATGTCTTCACTGAGTTGTTCTGCAGCGACTTTGATTTGATAACCTTGCGATGAAAGGCCGTAGCGTCGAATGAAGCTAACTTGAATGTGATGTTTCGTCTCAGTGTCTTGTCTTAGTGAAGTTCCGCATTGAGTTTGGCTCAGTATCTCTTGTTTAACTGGCAACCAAAGCTCACTATCGAGTGTTTGTTGATCGAGTGCGATTTGTAGCTCTTGCCATGCCACTTGCGGTTGATCATCGAGCAGTGATTGATAGGTGTGTTGCAATGGCGTGTCTGTAAACCAAGCCGCATTACACGCAAAGGGCAATGTGCAGAACAGTGCTGTTAGAGAGCTTACTTTCATTGTGATTCCCCAACCAAACGATAACCAACCCCACGATGCGTTTCTAGTTTCAGCGTTGGTAGTTTTTGACGTAAACGCAGTATGTGGTTATCAACGGTTCTTGTGCTTGGGAAGGCTTGATACCCCCAAATTTTGTTGAGCAACTCATCTCGGTGAAACACACGACTTTGGTTCTGAATAAACAGTACCAATAGCTGAAACTCTTTAGGTTTCAACGTGATTGGATTTTCATCCAGATAAGCGATCCGTTCCGACAAGTTGATCTGGATATTTGCGTAATTTAAGAGGCTCACACCTAGCGGACGAAGCTGGGTAATGACTCGAGCGAGCAATTCGTCGTTCGAAAATGGCTTAGTCACGTAATCTTTCGCACCCGCCATTAAGCCTTCTACGCGTTGCTGGACTTCCACTTTAGCGGTTAACACAATCACAGGAAGCGCTTTGAGGAGTAGCCAGTTCGGCAGGTGTCGCAAGCTGTCACCGTCTTCGAGTTGTCGATCCAGTATCACTAGATCGGCGCGGAACCATTGCTGACTGGCACTCTCTGAATCCTTCTCCCAAAGGCATTGGTAACCATTGGATTCAAAGAAGCTGACGAGGCCTTGTCCAAGCAGTTGGTCGTCTTCAATCAGCAGTAGGGTGTTCATAAGCAATTTCCAGAATACATCGGGTTGGGTTACGAAGAATAATGAGACGGCCATTCGCTTGTTTCATCAAGTGTTCGATAATAGTCAGGCCAATGCCCATGTTGTCTTGTCTGTGATTGATATTCGGTGTTGCTCGAGATACAAACCGTTGCAGAAAAGAAGGGAAGTGACCTTCGTCTTGCACCTCAATCCTGAGCTTATCAGCGAGTTCTACCTTGACCAAAACCTCACCTATACCGTGCTGTTTAGCGTTCTTAATCAAGTTATCTAAGCAGATGGTTAGCCAGTAATACGGTAGGTTAAGTTCAGCATCACTTGAATCACATTGATACTCGATATTGTGCTTTTCACATACATGATCGAGCCACTCTTCTAATGATGCATTTTGCTTCAACAAAGGCTCTGACTGATCCGAACTTAGATACACTTTGCTGTTTTCGGTGAGTTGAGAGAGCCTTTGATAGTCAGAGATTAAACGCCAAACCGCACTTTGAGTTTCATCAGAAAACTCATCGTAGCGATTTCTAAACATTTCGACGGTTAGACCTAGGCTAGTAATGGGCGTGCGCAGTTCATGAGTAAGAAGCTGTAAAACGAACTGCCTCTCTTTTCGTTGTTTTGTTCTTAGGTATAAGACTCTACCGAGTCCGGAAAGCAACGTTAACAGCAATGTAAAGATCAAGGTTTTCATGATCAGATTGTCATTGCTAGGCTCGCTTAAGCACACGTTGCTGTAACGAAAAGTACAGGTTTCACCCGTCAAAGATACCTCTTGCCGCTCTGCAATAGGTTGCCAAACATCTAAGGGAATGGCTTTCCAGCCTTGCTCGCCACTTAACCAAAGCACATCGTCCTGTTGCCAAGCTCGGTATCCACTGAGCAGTGCTTCTCTGCCTTGTGCACTTAGGTTTTCTAGCTTGCTATATAAAGGATGCTGAGGGTTGGTAAGACTCAAAAATGGGCGTATCTGCTCGGTCACATCTGGGTAAGCGGCTAAATAACGATCAGCAAAACTGCCACCTGCAGGGTGTCGTTTGGAGTGTGCTGCAAACCAAATGGAATCCAATGCTTGTTGCTGACACAAAGCGAGCTCAAACTCGATGGCGTCATCTAATGAAGGGTTATTGCTTTCAATCGCTCGGCAGTGATCTTGTATTGACGCTAACGCTGCGATGTCGTCCCAACTGAATTGGTTGAAATCAGGATAGCGGCTACGTTCATGAAGCAGAACTTTCGGATACTGAGCCAACTCTTGTTGAGATACTAGGATTGGGGATGATTGCCAGCTCAGTTGATACAGGGTTTGCCACTTATCTTGCAAACTTTGGGCATTGGCTAGAGTTGGGAGCCAAAAGATCAAGCCAAGGGCTAAGGTAAACCTGCGCATCCAATCATTCTCGTTAAAAGTCGTGGGGCGAGTCTAAAGAGTTTTGGACGTGATTTGTAACCTGAATGTCAACAAGTGTTCCTTTAACAACAAATTGTCGAGTGGGTCATGTTTTAAAATAATAAATTAAAAATACAGTAAGTATCATTTGAATGAATTAAACTAGATAATTGTGTACTTATTGTCATTTTTGGGCGGATGGAGGGGACTATACTGGGCTCATACCTAATCAGAGGAACCACCATGAAAACACTCATTAAATCAGTATTGGCACTTAGTATCTTAACAGCTGGCTCGGCTCAGGCATTCGAACTAACGAGTAATGATATTCAAGAAGGTCACCCAATGGCGAAGACGTTTGAATATTCAAGTTGGGGCTGTGATGGCGAGAACTTGTCACCGCAGTTGATGTGGAAAGATGCTCCAGCAGGAACCAAAAGCTTTGCAATCACGGCTTATGATCCAGATGCACCAACTGAAAGTGGTTTCTGGCACTGGGTGGCGTTTGATATTCCAGCAACAGTGAGCGAGCTACCTCGCGGTGTCGATATCTCTAAAGTGGGTGGCAAAGAAGGCCGCATCGATTATGGAACGGTAGGTTTCGGTGGCGCTTGTCCTCCAGAAAAAGATGGTATGCACCGTTATCAATTCACGGTTTGGGCATTGCCAACGGATAAGCTCAACCTAGACGAAAACACGCCATCGGCTGTGGTTGGATTCACGTTGAACAGCATGGCTTTAGACAAAGCGAAACTGACGGCAACTTATACACGCTAATAGCTTATGTACGTTAAAAGCTTATACACCTACATAATAAGCAAATAAGCAAATAAGCAAATAAGGGGATGAGATGAATCATCAATATCAAGTGACGATCTTTCGTGCAGAGCAGTTACAAAAACTGCGTAATGTGAGGATACTATCCCCTAGTATTATTCAGATCATTACAGGCAGTAAGCGCCTGTTTTGGAAAGACTCAGCGGCAGAACTCTCACATTCTGAGCTGCTGTTGTGTGAGGCATCAGCGTCATTGAGTTTTGAGAACATGCCCCACAAAGGACGTTTCCTTTCGCGTGTATTCAGTTTTCATTTCCAACCGACGCAAGCAATGCTCGATCTCAGTGAGGATCGAGCAAATGAACTGGATTTACCCACCGTGGAAGCAGAGCGAGGTTTGCAAGATTCTCTCAATGCGTTGTTTTCGTTTGATCGTCAGAGCATGAGTGAACAAACCCAACAATTTTGGTTGCAGGGTTTGTATCAGCAATTAGCCGAGAAGGGCGTGTTGCATCGATTGTTTATTAGCTCAAACGTTTCGTTTAGCCAGAAACTTAGCCACTACCTTTCGCATTCACCGGACGAGAAACATCCGTTAGAGTCGGTAGCAGAGCGCTTTGCGATGAGTCGCGCCACGCTTATCCGAAAGCTCAAACTGGAAGGTATGCAATATCGTGAGGTGTTGGCTGAAGTTCGGTTGAGTCACGCACTTTATCTGATGCAAAACGGACAGCAGAATGTGGCGATGTTGGCTCAGTCTTGCGGTTACCAATCGGAAGGACGTTTTAGTCAGCGCTTTAAAGGAAAATTTGGTTTATCGCCTAGTGAATACATCAAGACAGTGGTGAGCAATTAAGTCGCAAGGCGTATCGAGCAAAGCAAGCCTAGTTAATTACAGGTCATTGAATAATGGTATAAATACCGTTTTAATAGGTTCAAAACCAAATGTTTGTACGAGCGCAGATTGCTGAGTACCAGAGATGATGGCGCTATACCAGAGAAGGTCACCCATGACTGATTTGAACCCAAAAAGTGAATTAAATATAGAGAAGA
Organism: Vibrio sp. 10N.247.310.24; assembly: GCF_041467175.1. Taxonomy (NCBI): domain Bacteria; kingdom Pseudomonadati; phylum Pseudomonadota; class Gammaproteobacteria; order Vibrionales; family Vibrionaceae; genus Vibrio; species Vibrio sp. 10N.247.310.24. The sequence goes on along the minus strand of NZ_JBFSUD010000008.1, from coordinate 8,864 downwards.
TCACCAACGATTTCCCGTTGTTAAGACAACTTATAGCGCTAGAAGAAGTGAGTTGGTTTAACCCAAACATCACGACGTTAGAGCAAGGTTTGCCCTATGTGGGATTAAGTGAAGAGGACATTCAAGATGCAAGCGTCCGATTACAAAGGTTTGCCCCTTATCTGGCGAAGGCATTCCCTGAAACACAAGCGACCAATGGCATCATCGAGTCTGAGCTTGTTGACATTCCATCTATGAAATCAGTATTGCAAGCGCATTATCAGCAGCCTATCAAAGGGCGTTTGATGATGAAAAAAGACAGTCACTTGCCGATTTCAGGTTCAATCAAAGCCCGTGGTGGCATTTATGAAGTACTAACGCATGCCGAGAAGCTTTCCAGTAAAGCTGGGTTACTGTGTGAGAGCGATGACTACAGTAAGTTGCTCGAACCTGAATTTCGTAACTTCTTCCAACAATACAGCATTGCGGTAGGATCTACGGGTAACTTAGGCATGTCGATTGGCATCATGAGTGCCAAGTTAGGCTTTACAGTGTCGGTTCACATGCCTGCTGATGCGAGAGCGTGGAAGAAAAACAAACTGCGTGAGCATGGTGTCAACGTCGTTGAGTATGAACAAGATTATGGTGTTGCGGTAGAGCAAGGGCGCAAAGAAGCAGAACAAGATTCACGATGCTTTTTCATTGATGATGAAAACTCTCAAACTCTATTTCTTGGTTACTCGGTGGCAGGACAAAGGCTCAAACAGCAATTTGATCAGCAACAGATTGTCGTCGACAAAGAACACCCACTGTTCGTTTACTTGCCATGTGGAGTCGGTGGCGGCACCGGTGGTGTGGCATTTGGCTTGAAGATGGCTTTTGGTGACCATGTACACTGTATTTTTGCTGAGCCGACCCATTCGCCTTGTATGTTGTTGGGTGTCCATACCGGCTTGCATGACGAAATCGCAGTCCAAGATCTCGGTATTGATAATCTAACCGCAGCAGACGGCTTGGCGGTGGGTCGGGCTTCAGGTTTTGTGGGGCGCGCGATGGAGCGTTTACTTGATGGTTATTACACATTAACCGATGAACGCATGTACCAATTGTTAGGCGAACTGAACCAAGCAGAGAGCATTCAATTGGAGCCTTCTGCACTAGCAGGTATGCCGGGTGCGATTCATGTTGAACAAAATAGTGAATACCTTACTCGTCTAGAAATTGATGAGTCGACGCTAGCGAATGCAACACACCTTGTGTGGGCGACAGGCGGAGGCATGGTGCCACCACAAGAAATGGCAGCCTACTTAGCGAAGTCATCGGCTTAACCCTGAATCTTTTATCGTTTAATTGTTTGTAAATATCAGTTGTTGCAAATATAAGCTGCTAAAAAGATAAGTCATGATAGAAGAGTGTTGTTTATAGCTTGAACACACTCTTTCTCACCTCTAAATCCCACCGTAATTCAAACAATAATTTGCGCAGATCGTTATCCAAAACACACATTTTATAAATTAAGCTTCTTAGATGTTCTAACTATCAGTTAGGTTGAGTGGCATTCAACTTGATAGGGATTGAGCAATGCAGACGGACAAAGTGATACAGACAAGACATATAAACACACCAGAAAAATTACTACAGCGTTTAGATGCGATTGGGGAGTCTTTGGAAGCATCGGGTAAGGCTCATGCTTTACTGGGATTGGGCTCGGTAGGTATTGAAACAGAACGACTTGATCAGTATTCAGATGTCGATTTTTTCGCGATAGTACAAACGGGGCATAAGCAGTATTTCTTAGACAGCTTGCATTGGCTCTCAGACATTCACCCAATCGACTACGCGGTGAGAAATACCGTCGATGGCTATAAAGTCCTGTACGCTGACGGAATCTTTTGCGAATTTGCGGTGTTTGAATCCCACGAGTTAGCGCATATTCCATTTGCTGAAGGGCGCATTGTTTGGCAGCAACCTGAATTTGATACTCAGTGCTGTATCCCACCAGTAAAAGGGGAGGCAGATACTAACTCCGAAGAGTGGATCATTGGTGAGGCTCTAACCAATCTTTATGTCGGCATGTCTCGTTATAATCGAGGCGAAAAGCTGTCGGGCAGTCGGTTCGTTCAATCTTACGCACTTGATCGTTTGATCGATCTTGTGGATCAAACTGAGCATTCTGAGCCTGAATTCGTTGATGAATTTATGTCGGATAGAAGGCTAGAAGCACGCTTTCCTAAGTTTGCTCAATTGCTACCAACCTTTACCCAAGGTTACGAGCGCACGGCTGAATCGGCACTTGCCCAACTAGCGTTCCTCAACACCCACTTCACAGTTAACCAAGCCATGTGTGACCGAATCACTGAACTGTGTTCCAGTAAAGATTAAGCCTATAACCTGTTAATCTTAAGACCTATTTTCTTGGTGCGCGTAAATAACAGTTGTCGCTCGTCTGTATTGTTGATAGGTTTTAACCATGAAATTTAATTCTGCTTCAACTTCAATTTTCTTTTGGTGGTGCTCTCAATAGAGCAGCACGGAATACTTACATTCTTTAGCTGCTGGACGGTAGCTAAGAATGTCATCAAAAATGTCGCCTCTTTTTATCTCCAGTAGCCTTTTTAACTTGGAGATACACCATGAATACCAACTCAAACAGCCATACCGACAACAATAATATTGGCAGTAAGAACAATACCAACAAGCCTGAAATCACTCTGACTGGCGATAGAGCTACTGGGCCTTTGCATTTGGGTCATTACGTCGGTTCACTTAAACAAAGAGTCTCTTTGCAGCATATTCACGACCAAACGATATTGGTCGCTGACATGCAAGGGCTTACCGACAACGCCCATAATCCTTCGAAGGTTTCTTCCAACATTCTTAATGTGGTCGCTGATTATCTTGCGGTGGGTATTGACCCGACCAAGACCACGATTTGCCTACAATCACAGTTACCTGTGTTGGCTGAGCTCACCATGTTCTATAGCAACCTTGTGTCTATCGCTCGTTTGGAACGTAACCCAACCGTTAAAAGTGAGATTCAGAACAAAGAGTTTGGCCGTTCAATTCCAGCAGGCTTTCTCACTTATCCAATCTCACAAGCGGCTGATATCACCGCTTTCAACGCAACGTTGATTCCTGTCGGTGACGACCAACTGCCGATGTTAGAACAAACCAATGAGATAGTGAGAAAAATAAACTCTCTAGCTGGCAAATCAATTCTGAATGAGTGCAAACCACTGCTTAGCAATGCCTCTCGTCTCCCAAGCACGGATGGCAAAAACAAAATGTCAAAGTCGATGGGAAATGCGATTAATTTAGGTGCGACAGAGAAAGAGATCAGAGCCGCAGTCAAATCTATGTATACCGACCCAAACCATCTAAGAATTGAAGATCCTGGCAAAGTAGAAGGGAACATCGTTTTCACCTATCTCGATGCATTCCACACTGACGCTCACTACGTCAATGAACTAAAAGATCACTACCGCAGAGGCGGGTTAGGGGACGGTCAGACTAAGAAAGTGTTGGAAGAGTGCTTACAAGAGATGATCCGACCGATTAGATCGCGCAGAGCTGAATTGTTAGATGATAAAGCACAGCTCATTGATATTTTGCGCAAAGGAACTCAGGTATCGAGAGAAAGAACAGAGACCGTATTGTTTGATGTTAAAGAGCTATTTGGTCTGAACATCTTGTAAGCCTTCTGATTAATCTAAAAAGGGAGCGCAATCGGTGCTCTCTTTAATCACTAAAGTGAGAAGTAGGGCTGCTTGCTTATCTTGTGTTGGCACGTCCAACATTAGAGTATGTGGCTTAGCGTTAATTAGCACTTAGTATGCAATATTCAGTAACGACGAAACAAGGATGATTAAATTGGAAATCAGTCATTTAGATCACTTGGTGTTAACCGTTAAAGACTTAACCGTGACGGTGGATTTTTATCAGCGCGTGTTAGGCATGAAACCCATCCAATTCGGTGAAGGCCGCTTGGCGTTGTCGTTCGGCAATCAAAAGATAAACCTTCACCAATTCGGTAATGAGTTCGAACCAAAGGCTAGATGTGTGCAAGTCGGCGGTGCGGATCTATGTTTTATATCTAACACGCCTCTCGTTGAAGTTATTGAGCTCGTTGAGAGCCAAGGCGTTGTAATAGAGGAAGGCCCAATAGCTAGAACAGGTGCGATGGGAAAGATTCAATCTATTTATATTCGAGACCCTGACGGTAACTTGATTGAGATTTCAAATTACTAGATTTGAGTCTTAAATTGCTTCCGCTTACGATCGCCTTAATCCTTAATCCTTAATCTCTGGCACTGGATATGGGAATTCAAATAAACTACAATCGAACAATGTTTTATTGAAGTCATATTTATCATTATGGTGAGACACTTACTCACATTCATCGTTAGCCTGTTTTTTTTAACCGCTTGCTCTTCAACGAGTAATAATCAGCTAGACGACAATACATTGAGCAACGAAGACGCAATGTCGAAAAGCTTGGAAGAAGAGAGTAATATCGATGTCGCAATTGATACAAGTGCTGAGACCAACGTTGAACCTTCCCATGAATCGTTCGTTAATCATCAACCAATAACTGATCATGAATCAAACTCAAACCTTGATTCAAATAAAGACATGATAACTCGCGCCAATGCAGAGCCAGAATCTGTGGAACCCTCTCAAATAGCAGCGACGGAAACAACTGAAAGCGATGCTAACAGTAGCGGTGAAAAAGGCATCGGAAGCTATTTTATTCGTCATAACCAACCGACTAAGACCGTGATTAAATCACTAGAGGGCGTGACAGATGCATTAAACGTCATGACGTTTGGGATATTTGCCACCGGTAATGGTTAAACCGTTAACCAAGAACACCAATCTAATAGATAGAATGAGACGTGAAGGCGAGCCAAGTGGTTCGCCTTTTTGATCTTACAAACCTTGTCGTTGTTGCATTTTATATGCATTGATCGCTTATCAAGCCGCTGAGTCAGGGGACAGTTAACAAAGTAGGAAATTACTCGTTCTGGAAGGGAGTAGCCGTATTTACTGTGTTTGACTTGTTCTATACATCGAGGGTTCTAATACTCATCCCAAAGTAAGCAATGAAATCTAATCTTACAAAGACAACTCTTATACTCACTTGTGAGCATAGTAATATATTTGCCGCTACATCCGGTGTTTAGGTTTTATTATCAATATTCTAGGGAAGAAATATGAACAACAAGAGTGTGTTTTTAAGCGTCGCGATGGTGATGTTATCTGCTCAAGCAAATGCATCTGACGTAATCCATGAAGCTGTCTCAGATGGTGTTATCGCAAAACAAAGAGCGAAGCTTTCTGAAAATACCCAAGGGCAAGGTTTTGGCCCGCAAGCCCCACGAGATTTGGGTTCATTGAAAGGAACAAATACCAGACTGTTTTCGGATGCACCAGATTCAACAGCCATGAATTTATGTAATATTCACTTCCATAAAAACGCTGAGCACAAAGGTGGTGAGTTTACCCAATACGCTGGTAATGGTGATGGAAAGGGCTTCCAAAGTGGCTTTAAGTACACTGGTAAGTTGAGTTCAGCTGAGCTGAAACCATTTGAGGGCAAGGTTTGTCCGAGCGATCATGGCTCTTTGCATTCCGGCGACACCATTGAAGTTCACTATGTTTATTCAACGGCGCAAGTTGAACCGGGTGAAACACTGGGCGCTTGTTTTAACGATGCAATTACCAACCCGCAACTGCGTGTAGAAACCCAAGTTTATGTATTAGTAAATGATGACAAAGCACTCGATTTCGAAGCATTGACTAAGCACTCTAAAGTGGATGGTTTGCACCAAGCAACCAACATTCCACAAAATACGGGTTCAGCGATTCAATATGCAGGTTCTACAACGGGTCCTGGTTACAATGAGAAAGGTTCACCTTTCCAAGTAACATGGAGCGTTAGACCACAAGTCGCGAAAGTAAATATCGCGACAGTGGGTAGCTGGTGTGAAGGTAATGACTTTAACGAAGACCACGCCCACGGTGTAAGAAATATAGTCGTAAACCCAGAGTTACTGTCTCCAATCGCTAACTAATCTTGTCACGTTGATTTTCTATCATTGTTTTCGAAGGCGAGCCTCTAGGTTCGCCTTTTTTGTGTCTTAACGAAAAACACTTTGGTGACTGGTTCAAGTTCAAGTTTAAGTTTATGTTTGGGGCTGGTGGGGCTGGTGGGGAAATTACGTGTCACACTTATTCAAAACATGAGTTGTGTTAAACGCGCTTAGTCAAAAATGTTCTTTACCCGAATCGAAACTCCATGATACGTTCATGATCAATTATGTTCGGTTATAGATAAGGACAGTCTAATGTCACTAGAAGGTGCGATTACATTCTTTATTGCCATGTTTATATTTGGTATTACTCCGGGGCCTGGCGTATTTGCCATTTTAGCTCGAGGCATGGTTAATGGTTGGCGAAAGTGCATCACGCTATCGTTAGGTATGATTTGCAGTGACCTTATTTATCTTGCGCTTGCCTGTTTTGGCCTAGCGACGATTGCTGAGAACTGGTCGTTTGCTTTTGAGGTGATTCGTTACCTTGGTGCTGCTTATCTGATTTACTTGGGCTACAAGATGTTTAAGAGCCTACCTGAAGTGCAAGGTTCAGCGGAGCTCGCTGCCAAACAAAGTCAGAAATCAGAACTCGCTAGTTTCGCGCAAGGCTTTTTGATTTCAGCCTCAAACCCGAAAGTGATTCTGTTCTATATTTCATTCTTGCCGACGTTCATTGACCTGACGGTTTTACGTTCACAAGATATCGTCTTGGTTTCTGTTTTAGCGGCGGTTGCTCTGATGTCCGGTTTAATGCTGATTGCGATGGGGGCTGGCAGAATGGCGAGTTTACTTAAAACGCCACGCGCACATAAACGACTAAATCAAAGTGCTGGTGGAATAATGATTGCGGCTGGTTCATATTTGGCGATAAACAGATAAATACAGTCCAATTTAAAAAGAAAAAGCGCGTTATTGCCTAGTGGCAGTAACGCGCTTTTTTGTATTTACTTTCCGGTGTGGTATTGGCTTACAAGTCCAGTATTATCGAATTACTGCGTTAATTGAAGGCAGTAAATCGCGCTTCTTAATCACGTATCGTAAGCGAATTAACATCAGCGTCGCTGAAACGCTCAAGCCCGTTAGAATACCAATACAAAAGCCTTCTTCACCCATTGCTGGAACAATGTGGTCTGTTAGCCCGAGCACCATGCCCAGTGGCAGTGCCAAGCCCCAGTATGAAGCGATGGCTAACATCATCGGGATCTTAGTATCTTTATAGCCACGCAGTGCGCCGTTAGCAGAGGTTTGCAGAGCATCACTGAATTGATACATAGCAGTAAAGGTCAACAATACCGCTGCTGTCGCACTTATTGCAGGGTCGTTAGTGTAGAGCCTAATGATCCACTCAGGGAATAACAGGAACACCGCAACCGAAAGCAACGATATGAACGCTGCAACTAAGATACCGACTTTACTGCGCTCAATTGCGCCTAGTTCGTCTTTCTCACCCAAAGCGTGACCAACACGAATCGTAATACCAAACGAGATACTCATCGGAATCACGTAAGTCAGGCTCGAAATGTTAAGTGCAATTTGCGCGGCTGCCACGTTCTCTGCACCAATACGACCAATCATCAACGCGATAACCGCAAAGATACTGCCGCACACCGCGATGTTCATGCCGATAGGTAAACCTAATCTTAGAAGGTGAAGCATCTCTTTTGCTTTTGGCTTCGCATCTGAAAAGTTGATGATGGTCTTGTAGTGGTGATGACCTTTAATGTAGGAATACAGCATTCCCGACATTAGCCAATACACTAAGCTAGTCGCCCAGCCACAGCCTACAGCGCCCATTTCAGGGAAGCCAAACTTGCCGTAGATAAGCACGTAGTTGACCGGAATATTCACCAACAAACCAACCACCGAAATGATCATCGGTACTTTGGTGTTGTTCATACCCTCACAAAAGCCATTCAAGGTGTAAAACAGGGCAATACCCGGCACACCGAAGGCTAGGGCAAACGCATAGTCGCTACCAATTGGAATGATCTCAGAGGCAACCCCAATCCACTCTAAGATCGGTTTCGCACTCACTAAGTAAGCGATGAGCAAGACGCTAGCAATTAATGCCAACCAAACCATTTGGAAGAACTCAACAGAGATACTTTGAAAGTCACGTGCGCCGCGGTGGTAAGCGACTACAGGCGTTAGCGCCATAATCACGCCACGAAGTAGCAGCAACACAGGAATCCAAAGGCTAGTACCCAGTGCAATAGCGGCGAGATCGGCAGGGCTTACTTGGCCAGCCATTGTCGTATCGACAAATCCCATCGCTTGGGTCGCTATTTGAGTCAAAATGATAGGAACCGAAAGATGCATAAGCGCACCCGATTCACGAGTAAAAGGACGAAGTTTCGTTAGCATGGAAGTTCACAACATCAATATAAATACACGAATGATGGCAGGATGGCCGGTGTGCATTTTAGGATGTGCCCCGTTGGGCGGGCGACAATATAAACACCTTACCGTATAGGGTCAAGCATTGGATTTATAGGGGCTAATTTGCTCTGGAAGAACGCTAGATTTGCATGGTGTTAGATACTGTTTCTATGTACATAACCTGATGATTTTAATGTGAATCATGCTAGATAGAAAGTTTCTATATTTGCTTGTTGAATTTCAATGTACACATCATAAGTCACTGTTATGGATGAACTAAATTTAGTACAATTGATGGCATAAGAAACTAGATAGAAAAATTCTATATTTAAATGCAGAATTTTTCTGTCTAAGAACTGTTGAACTAAGCCGCTTCGCGGAGGGCTTTCCTCTCACTTACCTGATAGACCA